>JAKQBU010000076.1 GCA_029573975.1 Planctomycetota bacterium | reverse complement strand
GTTTTGGCAGCGGTGGCAGCGGCCGTCGATCAGGGCATAGGGGCCGGTATTGTGGCCGCAGACGGGGCAATAGCGGGTTTGGAGATTTTCCCGCAGTTGGGCCCAGCAGTCGGGGCATAAGATGTCGCGGCTGGTGGGGATCTCCCGGCGGCAGACCATACAGCAGGAAGGGCACAGCAGCTCCAGGGTGCCGCGTGCGAGGCGGCGGGGAAGCCGGGCGACTCTTTCTGCCGTTCGCCAAATCATTCGTAAATTGCCACTGATACCAGCCATAATGAGACGCCCGCGTCAAAAACTCTTCGATTCCTTGTTATGGGTAAGCCAGAGCCATTTTTGGATGTCCATATCGACTTTTGTGGTTCCGCCAATGAAGGGATATTATCGTGGCGTCTGCCCCAGGTAAAGCAGATTCTGCCTTTTTTTCTCTTGTCCCGAAAGAGTCCGGTCCATAGTATTAAAACCATGAAAATTACGGCGGATGAAAATATTCCGTATGTACAAGAGGCATTTGCGGAGCTGGGCCGGGTGGAATGCCGCCCCGGCCGCGAGCTGAGCGCTGAGGACCTCCGCGAGACGGACATTCTGCTGGTCCGTTCGATCACGGCGGTGAACGCCCGGCTTCTGGAAAATACCCCGGTCCGGTTTGTCGGCACCGCCACCATCGGTACCGACCATATCGACCGGGACTATTTAAAGAGCCGGAATATCGAATTTGCCAGTGCCGCCGGGTCCAATTCCAATTCCGTGGTGGAATATGTGATTACCGCCCTGTTGAGCCTGGCCCAGCGGCATACATGGCGGCTGGAAAGCAAAACCATCGGCATCATCGGGGCCGGGAATATCGGCTCCAGGCTGGCGAAAAAAGTACAGGCACTGGGCATGATCCCCCTGCTCAACGACCCGCCGCTGCAAAGGCAGACCGGTGATCCGAAATATCTCCCGCTGGATAAGGTGCTGCGGGCGGATTTTGTGACCTGCCATGTCCCCCTGACGCAAAGCGGGCCGGATGCGACCTATCACCTGCTGGATGAAAAGATTCTGAAAAGAATGTCGCCGGCGCAGGTGCTGATTAATACATCGCGGGGCGCAGTGGTGGACAACCAGGCCTTGAAACGCTGCGTGCAGGCAGGCCGTATCGGGCCGGTGGTCCTGGATGTCTGGGAGAACGAGCCGGATATCGATGTGGAACTTTTGGACCGGTCAGCCATCGGCACCCCGCATATTGCCGGGTATTCCTTTGACGGCAAGGTGAACGGCACGGTCATGCTCTATGAGGCGGTGTGCCGGTTCCTTGGGCGGCCGGCGGCTTTTGATATTACGGGGCTTCTGCCCGAGCCGCTGCTGCCTTCGATGGAACTGATCACCAGCGGCCAGAGTGATCAGGATATCCTCGGCAAGGTGATGCACAGCATTTACAATATCGGCCGGGACGATGCGGAACTGCGGGACATCGCGGGCCGGCCGGCCGACCAGCGGGGTGGCTATTTTGACCGGCTGCGGAAACAGTACCCCGTCCGCCGCGAAGCCATGAATACCAAAATCATGCTCAAGCCGAATGATCCGGAGTTGGCCAAAAAATTGTCCCTGCTGGGTTTTCAGATTGCCGAATTCAGCCACTGGGTTTGAGTATTTTCGAAAGTTATGAAGCAACCGCGTGTGCAAAAAGTTATACACCCATTCCGTGAAGGTGGTGGGGCAAGCCCCACCCTACAAAACCCGCGTGTGCAACCAGTTGCACACCCTGCCGGACTATTATCAAAGAATAAGTTATCAAATTCACCTTTGGGGAAATTCAAGGAAAGCATCTATGAAAAGAAGAATGATTTCAGCCGTGGTTGGGGGGATGGCAGGTACGCTGCTAATCGGCTCCTGGTTGTCAGCGGCCGTCAAACCGGCGGCGATCTTCACGGATAACGCGGTGCTGCAGCAGGGGATGAAGGTGAACGTCTGGGGGACGGCAAAGGATGGGGAAACGGTAACCGTAAAGATCAACGGTCAGGAAGCCAAGGCGAAGACCGCCGGGGAGCGATGGCAGGTCGAATTGCCGCCGATGAAGGCAGGCGGGCCGTTCCCCATGACGATCGCGGGGGAAAACACGGTGGAGCTGAAAAACCTGTATATAGGGGAAGTCTGGCTGGGCAGCGGCCAGTCCAATATGTGGTGGCCGCTGGCGGAGACGGAGAAGGCGGCGGAGGTGATTTCCCAGTCCGGGGATGAGGGGCTGCGTCTTTTTACGGTGCCCTTGACGGCGGAGACAGCGCCGGCGAAGGACCTGACCGGCGGCCAATGGCAGGTGTGCGGGCCGGAGACGGCGGGGAATTTTTCGGCGGCGGCCTATTACTTCGGCCGCGAGCTGCGCAAGAGCCTGGGGGTGCCAGTGGGGCTGATCAGCGCTGCATTCGGCGGGTCTATCGTGCAAGCCTGGACGAGCCGGCCGTATATTCTGTCCGACCCCCAGTCCAGCCAGTATCTTGACAATCTGCCCTTCTGGGCGCAAGGGGAGCAGAACCGCTTTTGCGTTCTTTATAACGGGATGATC
This sequence comes from Planctomycetota bacterium, assembly GCA_029573975.1. The sequence goes on along the minus strand of JAKQBU010000076.1, from coordinate 811 downwards.
GCCCCCATCATTCCCTACGGCATTCGCGGGGTAATCTGGTACCAGGGGGAAGGGAATACGGAGGCCGACGAGGCGGAGCATTACCGCACCTCTTTCCCTTTGCTGATACGCAACTGGCGGGAGGACTGGGGGCAGGGTGATTTTCCGTTCCTGTTTGTGCAGCTTCCGCCGTGGGCGCGGGATCCGGTTTTTCATGTCTCGGTCGATCCGGAGGCCACCGGCTGGGCGGTGCTGCGGGAATCGCAGCTATGGACCAGCCGGAACGTGGCGAATACAGCGATGGCGGTTATCATGGACGCCGGGGATGAGAACCTGATTCATCCGAAGCGTAAGGAGCCGGTGGGGTACCGGCTGGCGCTGGCGGCGCGGGGGATGGTGTATGGGCAGGAGGTGGTGTATCGGAGTCCGGTTTATAAATCCATCGAAATGAAAGATGGCCGGGCCGTTGTGTCTTTCGACCATGCCGACGGCGGCCTGGTAATCCAGGGGGATACAGCCGCCGGATTCCAGATAGCCGGAGCCGACAAGAAATTCTACCCGGCCCAGGCGAAAGTGGTGGGAAATGATAAAATAGAAGTGTGGAGCGACCAAGTGGCACAGCCGGCGGCGGTGCGATACGGCTGGGCAAACTATCCGGTGGTGAACCTGTTCAGCCGAGCCGGGCTGCCGATGTGCCCGTTCCGGACGGATAACTGGCCACCGGAGAAACCGTTCAAGACCTATCCGTGGCCGCCGGAAAATAAGTAATCCATGCGAGGAATTCCCATGAAACGAACCGCGTTGAACGTTTTTGTTATCATAACCATAATGT
>JAKQBU010000074.1 GCA_029573975.1 Planctomycetota bacterium | reverse complement strand
GCGGCCGGTCTGTTTTTCGCCGGCATAGGATTTTACCTTGATGTTATTTTTTTGCAGCCACTGGGCCAGATCCGGATCGTCGCCCCACAGGAGCACTTCAGATTCAACCGCCGGCATATCCGCCGGATCGAATACATAGAAAGGGATATTTCCACCCAGGGCAGCAGCACCCTTTTGGAAGTGAATCAGGAAGCGGTAGGCACCGGTGGGACCATCCACCGTTACATCCTCGGTGTAGAGCTTCAAGGCAAAGGGAGGCTGGGTTTGGGGATCGGGGATGGTTACGGTAATGATCCTGTCATGGGCAATATGATTGTCAGGACCAACTAACTGCACCCGGACCGGATAGTCGCCGGCGGTCAGCATATCTTCATTGGCCAGCACCGCTTCCAGATGCACTTTTTGCCCGCGATAGACGTTAACCGGTTCGACAAAGCAGCACCAGCGCAGCGGATACCAGCCGTCAAACACGGCATCCACCGTGCCCGGTTTCAGGTCCCGGAAGGTGGTAAAGAGACCCTCGCCGCAGTTGGCCTGATCGACGGTGCCGGTCATGCTGTGGGCCACCACGTTCGGATTGGACCGGATGGCATTCAGCCCCAGCAGCCGCTGCTCCCCCATCTTCGCCATCGTTTTAGCGAAATAATCCTCCGGGCTGGCAAAGGTATCGTCCATATGCCATTTCTGCCAGTCGGCCATGAAGCTGTCCAGCCGCTGTTTGTACCACTGGGCATCTTCCAGATGTTCCCCCTGCAATTGCTCGAAATGCCGGGTGGTCTGGGCCAGATCCACGCCACTGCCGATGCCGTATTCGGAAAGGAAATAAGGCTTGGGCGGATTGCCCACCGTCCGCAGGGTATTGATGATCCCGGCGGTATGGGGTACCTGCTGGTAGGGATGCTGGTCATCCAGGATATCCTCCCAGACCAGCGAACCGGGGTTGCTGATGCTGCCGATCGACTTGGGAGATGCGACATCCTCCTGGGTGGAATTCCGATCAAACAGGGTAAAGGTATCGGCATTGGGTTTGGCGCCGGCCTTAAAGAAGCCATAGCTCCAGAGGCCGTTGGGATTTTTTTCCAGCGAAAGATCCGCAGCCAGATCATAGGTTTTGCCGCCGTTCTGGATGGCAAGGGTTAACCCGGTGCAATCGCCCCCGTAACCGGCTTCCCCCTGCCCCACCGCAAAATCAAGAGTGTCACCCTTTTTAAGAGACACCTCCAGTGTAAATGCTGATTCCTTACCCTGCCCCTGGCAGTTGATAAAACCATTATGAACCGTTTTGTTATTATGCAAAACATGAACATCCGTCGTAGCTCTTTCCGCAATGCTGGCAAAGGCCCCTTTGACCGAATACGCACCCTCCTGTGGGGCCGTCCAGCGGACCGCACAATATTCGCCTGCCGGCCCTGGATGCAATCCCGGCTGGCCCGGCTGCCAGGTAATTCCCAAAGCCGAAATCGGATCCTTGGTTTTGTTCCAGGTCAGATTGGGTTCCTTCGTTAAGGCACTATTCCAGAAGGAAATAGCGACCGGCAAGGCTATCGGATTGGACCATTGATCGAATCGCCCGCTATTGAGCATGACCACCCGCGAATCATCCAGGCCGCGTACCAGGGGGAGCATCTGGACGGCGTGCCGGAATACCGGCCCGTCTGCGGTTTCATTCAAAATCCCCCACATTATCACGCAGGGGTGATGCCGGTCGCGGGTAATCATCTCCCGGATTTCGCGGTCGAACCGTTCTTTCATCTGGGGAGAGTCTTCCAGGAACCAGCCCGCGAACGATTCTTCGTAGATCATAAACCCGATCTCATCGCACAAATCCAGTTGATACCGGGTCGGCACCGAACAGAAGAAGCGGATGGAATTGAAGCCCATCACCTTGGCATAGAGCATATCGCGCCGGGCCAGGTCCGGATCGTGCGGCCAATGCAGGCCCACGGGATAATGGGTAGAGGTATGCGAGCACTTTATATAGATTCGTTTGCCGTTTAGCCGGAAATACCCATCGGCAAAGCGGAAATCCCGGAATCCGCAGCGTTTCGACAATTCATCCAGCGACTGGCTTTTATGGGCTTGCACCGCCCCGGTTACGCGGTAGAGATAGGGATCATTCAATTCCCACAGACGGGGATTCTTGACCCTCAGCTCGGCCTCGATCACGGACTGGCCGACAGGCAGTTCTTTCTGTTTCGTGCTTACATTCAGCGCCTCTCCGCTCATCGCCGGTGCCACGGTAAAGGTCAGCATCCCCTGGACCGTTTTTTTGCCCGCGTTCAATACGGTGGCTTTAATCCTGATCTGTCCGGTCTGCCAATCCGGCTGGACCCACAGATCTTCCATCCGCACCGCCGGCGCTACCAGCAGATCGACCGAATCCACAATCCCGCCATCGTTGTACAGCGCCCCGGCCCGGAACGGAATCACCTTGCACCGCGCCGGCGTCTGCCGCAGGGCAATGCCGTCAATCGGCTCGTTGGTCGGATTCAATACCCGCACCGCCAGCCGGTTGGTTTGGTCGGGCTTGACCGCATCGGTAATATCCAGCACAAACACCCCTTCGCCGCCTTCGTGGCCGCCGACAGCTTTATCATTCACCCAGACCTCCGCTAGATAATCCACCATCCAGAACCGCAGCAAGTACCGCCCTTCCGGATGGGGATTGGCCGGCACGGTGAATTCCCGCCAGTACCAGGCCACCCCGTAATAGGCTGGGAAGGCCTCCTGGATAATCCACGGCACCCGCGTCGGCTTGGCCCCATCCTGCACACCTTTCCACCATTGCTGCTGGCGGCCCGTATTCGCCGGGTCGGTCGCCAGCATCCAATCGCTGCCATCCAGCGAAATCACCTGACTGGATATCATTCCGCCATCAGAACCGGCCAAAAGCCCGGCATCCCAGAAACCAGCTATCCCAGCAAAAAGAATGAGACTTAATATTATCTTTTGCATAGTACTTTTCCTTATTTTAGGTTGAAATAATATTACAACAATTGAATCATTTGAGTATCTGGTATAAAATCACTGCCGCACCGGGGATCTCTTCCATAAAAACGTGGATTCCCTTTTGCATCAACTCCCGGCCGGTGGCGATGGTTTTTTCGGAATGGTCCGGATTGCTAAATTCATAACGAGCATCTGGCTCCAGAGCAAACATTTTTAGCTGGCAGGCAAAGGCACTGCTCTGCTGCCGACGAAACGCCTGTATCATTCCCTGCCCTGCCTCCGGCCGATGCCGCTGCCAGGCCAGCCAGGAATCGGGTTCCGTGCTGTAGGGGGTCAGCGGATAATAATCGCCAAAGCAATTGTCCCGCACGGCCAGATATTCCTTGAAGCCCCGGCGCAAAACATTCAGATCGATCCTCGGATTGGACCAGCGGCGGTCGAGATTGCCGTTTTCCGCCCAGACGATCAGGGTAGCGGTACTATAGCCGCTGCGAATCGCATATAAGTTGGGATTATCACCCGGAATCGCCGAGCCAAACAAGGGAATCCAGAGCGAAAGACCATGCGTATACGCCTGGGAAAGGATCGGATCAAAGTTGCCTCCCGCCTGGGAATCGCTGCGCCATAAAGCAATCGTGCGGGATATGGTTTCCAGATCGATTTTTTTTCCGCCTTCGCCGCAGTTATCAATCAGCAGTTTGGGGTGATGGCGGAGCAGGCCGTCGCGGAAGGCGTAATATCCTTCTATATAGTGCGCTTGATGGGCGCCGATCCGGCCGGGCTTGTCGTCCGAATTCCAATACGGACGGCCGTCTTCTCGAAAGACATCGATCCCATAATCCGTAATGACCTTCGAATAATAGTCGATCATAAACTCATTTACCTTCGGGTCGCCATGATCCCAGAAATAGTAGCCCTCGTTCAGTGGGAGTAATTCGCCAATCCATTCGGGGTGTTCTTTGCCCAGCTCAACGTCTGGATGGATGGCATGCGGAACGAACCAGAGGAGCAGCTTCATATTTTTTGAATGGGCCGCATCCGAGACTTCTTTCATCCCGTTTGGATACAGGTCCGGTCGGACCGCCCGGTTGGAAAGCATTTGCACCCACGAATCGGCGGAAGAAACACCGGACCAGCAGGCATCCACCCAATGGCACTCCAT
>JAKQBU010000069.1 GCA_029573975.1 Planctomycetota bacterium | reverse complement strand
CGAGGCCTATACCTCCGGCGGCGATCTGGAAATCACCTGGGGTAAATTCTCCAGCGAGATCGACGGATTCTGCGGCTGCTGCAACCCGGTCAACTTCGCCATGACGGCGGACGGCTCGTATGTCACATGCGAGAAGGGCCTGACGCGTATCAAGATCTATGACGGGCAGGGGAATTTTTCCGGGGTGGTGGCAGGGCCAGATGCCTTTGGCAAGCACGATTCCATCTGCGGGGAAAAGGGAGCGGACTGCAACGAAGGCGGGCTGGATGTCGCAGTTGACTCCAGCGGTAAAGTTTTTATTCTCGATCCCTACACCGGCGAAATTCGTGTTTTTACCCGCAAGAGCGGCTCGAATTAGCGGAAATGTAATATGACAGACCAAAAAATTCATCGGCGCAATTTTTTTTCTATGCTCCTGCATAAGGTTGCCCTGGCCGTACTGGCGATCCTGGGGGCGGTGCTGGTAGGCAAGAAACGCGGTCCAGCCTTGCGGCAGCAGGATTGTGAAAATCAGGGAATCTGCCGCGGGTGTTCGCGGTTTGTGGATTGTGGTCTGCCGCAGGCCCTGTCGGCCAAAGAAGTTTTAACGAAACGATAAATCAAGATGACTACCGATAAAAATCCGGAAACCAATCTGAATCGAAGGCAGTTTCTGACGAACGCCTCGCGCGGGGCGTGCCTGCTGGGGCTGGGCGGGGCGCTGGGGGCACTGGCCAGCCGGGCGAAATCCGACGATATGGTCTGGCAGCTGGATCCGTATAAATGTATCGCCTGCGGCAACTGCGCCACCTATTGCGTGCTGGAACCATCAGCCGTAAAGTGTGTTCATTCCTATGCGATGTGCGGTTACTGCGAACTTTGCACGGGATTTTTCGAGCCGGAACCGCCGGCCCTGAACACCGGGGCCGAGAATCAGCTCTGCCCGACGGGGGCGATTAAACGGACTTATGTGGAAGACCCCTATTACGAATATACCATCGACGAGCCGCTGTGCATCGGCTGCGGCAAATGCGTCAAAGGCTGCAACGCCTTCGGCAATGGTTCGCTGTTCCTGCAGGTCCGTCATGACCGCTGTCTGAACTGCAATGAATGTTCCATCGCCGCGGCCTGCCCCTCGCAGGCCTATACCCGTGTGCCCGCCAGCCAAGCCTACCTGCTGAAAGGGAAAGACACCACCGCATGATCCGCCGAGTCACGCTGCCTACTTTGATTATCTGTTTGCTGCTTGCCGCGGTGAGCCTGGCTGTGGAGCGATTTCCGCCGCCGGACTTCGAGGGCGGCCATGAGCTGCCGCTAACCACGGTCCCGGCGCCGCGTGCGGATTTGTATGAGTATGTGGATGCGGCGGTGCTGCTGGCGGCGCTGTCGCTGGGGGCCTGGCTGGTTCTGAAAAAACGGTCCCGCCGCAGCATTTTTCTGCTGATGCTTTTTTCGCTGGCTTATTTTGGTTTGTGGCGTGATGGCTGCGTGTGCTCGATCGGGGCGATCCAGAATGTGGCCCTCTCGCTGTTCGATAGCCACTATGTGCCGCCCCTGACGGTGATTGTGTTTTTTCTGCTGCCGCTGTTTTTCACGGTATTTTTCGGCAGAATCTTTTGTGCGGCCGTCTGTCCGCTGGGTGCAATTCAGGATTTGTTTCTGCTGCGGCCGCTGAAAGTGCCGCTGTGGCTGGAACAGGCATTGGGCCTGTTGGGGTATCTCTATCTGGGAACGGCGGTTTTGTTTGCCGCCACTGGCAGCGCCTTTATCATCTGCCAGTATGATCCGTTTGTGGCCTTTTTCCGGCTGAGTGGCTCGCTGAACATGCTGATTTTGGGCATCTCTTTTCTGGTTATCTGCATGTTTATCGGCCGGGCGTACTGCCGGTTCCTTTGCCCCTACGGGGTAATCCTGCGTTTCTTTTCACGGGTATCAAAGTATCACGCCAGCATTACGCCCGATGAGTGTATCCAATGCCGCCTCTGCGAAGAGGCCTGCCCTTTCAATGCTATCGAAAAACCCGCCCAGCCGCCGGCCAGCCAAAACCGCCGAAAGGGAAAACGGTTGCTGATCTTTCTGCTGGTTTTACTGCCCGTTCTGACCCTAAGCAGCGGCTGGCTGACCAGCAAGGCAAGCTCCGCTTTCGCGCGGATGCATGCCGATGTCCGGCTGGCGGACCGTATCTGGCAGGAAGAAAACGGGCAGGCCGAAGGAACCACCGACGCCAGCGATGCCTTTCGGGCCACCGGCCAGCCGGCGGCGGAACTGTATCAAACTGCTCAAATCCTGAAACAGACCTTTTATCGCGGGTCCTGGGTGCTGGGGATTTTCCTCGGCCTGGTCATCGGTTTGAAATTGATCCAGTTGGCGGTGCGGCGGCATAAAACGGAATATCAGACTAATAGAATGACCTGCGTCTCGTGCGGGCGATGTTTTGCTTATTGTCCCAGGGAGCGGGTCCGCCGGAAAGAATTGGAAACGAAACATACGGAACATGGATCCTAAACATAATCATACCGCCCATCCGCCATCACCAACGGCAACAGAACGATACCGAACTGCGGTTCGAGCCGCCTGGATTGCCGCTGTTTTCTGCGCGGCGGTACTGGTCTTGCTGCTGGCCAATCAGTGGAACAGCCGGGACCTGCTGGACAATCCGGAATTGCTGGCCCTGAAAAAAACGCTGCAACAGAATCGCAGCGACGACGGATT
>JAKQBU010000052.1 GCA_029573975.1 Planctomycetota bacterium | reverse complement strand
CTGACCAAAATGCTCACCGGGACCACCCAGCAGGCTGACGGCCGCCACCGCACTGAGCAGGGCGGTCAGTATCTGGGTGGTCCCGGTGAGCATTTTGGTCAGTTCCTTCATGTCCAGCACGCTGAAATTATCATCTTCATTGGAAGCGATATGCCGCCGCTTACGCATCAGATTTACAATATCCTGCTGCACCGTCTCCGTGGAGAATCCGTCCTGAACGGAAATCTGGATTAACGGAACATCTTTACTGCCGGTAATGCGCCGCTGGGCGGTGTGCAGCGGCAACAGCACTACATCATCCTGATCGGTTCCCATGGTAGATTGGCCCTTGGCCTCCAAAACCCCCACGACCTGGCAGGACATCGTTCCCAGCCGAATTTTAGTCCCGATCGGATCCTGGCTGCCAAACAGTTTATTCACTACCGTGGCGCCCAGGATACAGACGGCTTTGCCGGTACGCTGTTCTGCCTCTTCAAATTGACGGCCGCTCTGTACCGCCCAGTTTCTCACATAAAAAAACTGATTGGTGCTTCCCGTTACCGTCGTCATCCAGTTTTCATTGCCCAGGACCGCCGTTATCGCCTGGGTGCAGGAAGGAGCGACGGCGGCAATATGATTGATTTCCCAGCGAATCGCTTCCGCATCCGCCATGTCGAAAGGGGAAGAATTGGATAACTGGCCCGGTCCCTGGCGCTTGCCCGGAATCAATAAAACCATATTCGTACCCAAACTGGCGATTTGTTCGGTTACCTGTACCGTAGTACCGTTGCCGATCGTCACCAGCGTAATCACCGCCGCCACCCCGATAATAATACCTAAGATGGTCAATACCGACCGCATTACGTTACGCCGGAGATCCCGTACCGCCAGTAAGATTGTGTTCAACAGCATTAGGATACACTCCCATTTTGCGAATCCGAGTCCACCAGGCCATCCACAAAATGAACCGTGCGTTTGGCGTATTTGGCCATATCCGGTTCGTGCGTGACCATCAGGATGGTGATTTTCTGGTCGCGGTTCAGCCCCGTCAATAATTCCATAATCTCATGACTGCGAAGGCTATCCAGATTGCCCGTCGGCTCATCCGCAAACAAAACCGACGGCTGCGTGACGATCGCGCGGGCGATTGCCACCCGCTGCTGCTGCCCGCCGGACAATTCGCCGGGCGTATGCGACTTCCATTGGGTAAGTCCTACCGTTTCCAATGCCTGCATGGCCATCGCCCGCCGCTTTTTGGCATGGATACCGCGATATATCAATGGCAGCTCTACATTCTCCAGAGCGGTGGTCCGGTTCAATAAATTATATCCTTGAAACACAAAACCCAGATAATAACGCCGCAGGCTGGCCCGCTGGTTGCGCGACAGGCCGCTAACTTCCACTCCCTGGAACCGGTACACCCCCCCTGTCGGAGTATCCAGACAGCCCAGAATATTCATACAGGTGGACTTGCCTGAACCGCTGGGACCCATCACCGCCACAAAATCCTCCGGATGAACATCCAGGTCAATCCCGCGCAGTGCCTGCATGGCTGCCTGCCCTTGCCCATAGACCTTGGTGATTCCCCGCAGTCGGATCAGCGGCTGTTTTTCTGTCGGTTGCTCGGTATGGTTCATTTACTCACCGTTATAGTTTCAATAAGTACCGCCGTTCCGGCCTTGATATCGCCGCCGGTAATTTCCGCCATCACGCCATTCGTGGCTCCGATCTGAACCGGGATGGGAACCGGTTTCCCCTCCTGCAGGATCCACACCGTCTGCTTTTTCTTGTCCGTTGAGATCACATCCTGCTGCTGTTTCTTCTGAAGAGGCGGACGCGGCAGAATCTTACTCAGCAGGGAACCGGATGACTGTTTCTCTTCCAGCGACGGCGGGCTGAAACGGAGGGCCGCCGCAGGAACCAGGAGGGCATTTTCCACTTTTTTTACTGTAATTTCCGCCGTTGCCGTCATCCCCGGACGCAGAGAGAGATCGGTATTGTCCACTTTCAGCACCGTCTCATACGTTACCACTCCATCCACCGTATTAGAACCATATCGCACCTGGGTAATCCTGGCCTGAAAGGTTCGATCCGGGTAAGCATCCACCGTAAAAGTGGCCTCCTGCCCTTCCAGGACCTGGCCGATGTCTGCCTCGTCCACATCGACATGCAATTCCATCTGGGTCAAATCCTCTGCCAGCGTAAACAATACCGGCGCCTGAAAGGAGGCGGCTACCGTCTGCCCCTTCTCCATGCTGCGGGTCAGGACCACCCCGTTAATGGGAGAGATAATATCCGCCTTGGACAGGTCCGTCTCATACACATTCAGGGTAGCCTGGGACTGCGACACCGACGCTTCTGCGCTGGCCTTATCCGCCGTGGCTCGTTCATAGGCAGCCTGGGCCGCATCCAGGTCCACCTGGGAGGGAACTTTATTGCCGCTCAACTCGCGAACCTTCTGCAATTGCAGCAGTTTACTCTGTGTTTCATTAATAGTGGCCTGCGCCTGCAATACCTTGGCCTTTGCGGCTTCCAGAGAAGCACGGGCCTGCGTCACCTGCGCCTCCAGCTTGGAGGTGTCCAGCCGGGCCAGTACCTGTCCCACCTTGACGTGGTCATTGTAGTCCGCCTCCACACTCTTGAGAATGCCGGACAACTCGCTGCCGACCTCCACCTCATTGGTCGGCTCCAGGTTGCCGGTAGCGGTCACCGTTTCCGTTAAGCTGCCCAATTGAATCTCCTGCGTCTGATACTGCACGGGTTTTTCCTGCCCCGTTTTCCCGCGCGAAGTCACAAAAAACACCGCCGCCGCGATCAAAAGCAGCAGAAGCAGCCAGCGTTTTTTATGTCCGGATCGGGCGGATTTGCCCAATCCTAAGGTTTGCGTGATGTCGGATTCTTCCTGGGGTTTCGTTTGCATGGTTGGTTCTCCCGGTTAATAGGTTTCTTTCTCATTCTCCGCCGCATACGGCCAGCCGCCCCCCAACACCTTATACAGCCGTACCAGATTGGCCGTCACCGTTCCCTGGCTCTGGGTCAGTTCATCCTGAAGATTCAGCAGGGATCGCTGGGCAATCAGCACGCTCGAAAAATCTTTCCACCCCGCCTGATATTCCAGTTGGGCCAGATTGGCCGCCTGCTGGGCCGCCTGGGCCGCCAGTTCCAAACTCTCTTTTCGCTTCTGTTCATTCGCATACGCGACCAGAGTATTTTCAACCTCTTCGAAGGCATTCAGAACTGTCGATTCATATTGTACCAATGCCTGTTCCTGAAGCAGGGATTGAATCTCAATATTTTTCCGTATCACGCCGGCATCAAACAGGTTCCATCGTATCAGCGGACCGCCGCTGAGCGCCCAGTTCTCCGTCGTGGTCAGATTCGAGGTCATCCGGTTCAGCGAATCGCCGGTTACCGCGATGGAGCCGTTCAAAACAAATTTCGGATACAGCTCCGCCGTAGCAACTCCCACCCGCGCCGTTTGAGCCGCCAGCTCCCGTTCCGCCTGCCGGATATCCGGACGGCGGCGCAACACCTCGGCGGGTACGCCAATAGTGACAGATAACGGAATCGCGGGTACCGGCTTCTTTTCCGTCAAGGCTTCATGCACCGCACCCGGCTTCTCCCCCAGCAGGACCACCACCCGATTCATGGCTTCCTCCAGGCCGCTTTGCAGAACCGGAATTTGGGATTTTGTACTTTCCAGACTATACAAAGCCTCCTGGGTCGCCAGCTCGTCAGACAATCCCGCCTGGCCTTGCCATACCGTCAACTGATAGGTCTCCTTTTGCAGTTCCACATTGGCCTGGGCCGCCTCCAGCCGGGACTGATAGGTCCGCACTTCGATATAATTCAGCGCCACCTCCGCCGTCAAAGAAACCAGCACATCCTGGAGGCTGGCCTGACTGGCCTCTACCTCCGCATCATACGCCTCCACCGACCGCCGCAGACCTCCGAATACATCCAGCTCCCACCCGGCATCAAAACCGGTCGTATAAATATCGTTGGTTTTCCCCGTTCCGGTTTCCTGGCTGCTCCGCGTCCAGACGGCCGAACCGCTCCCATCCAGCGTGGGAAACAGCTCCGCGTTGACCATTCCCCGCCGGGCACGCGCCTCTTGAACACGCAAAACCGCCAATTCCAGGTCCAGATTGTTCTGTACCGCCTTTTCCATCAGAATGGTTAAAATCGGATCCTCCAGACTGTTCCACCAGGAGGCCAGCCATGGGGAATTCGGTTCCTTTTCGCTTAATCCGCCCTCCAGCGGACTATGCCAGGCTTCCGGAGCCAGGCCTGCCGTATCCGGGGCCTGATAATCCGGTCCCACCGGCGCACAGCCGAAAAACATTACTGGCAGCCATAAAAGCACTGCCCCGATAAAAAAGGTAAAAATTATATGCTTCATGGTTTTCTCTTGGTATAGCTTTTCCGCAGCCGGGTTGGTCGGGTTGGTTTTGGCTTTTTCGATTTCCCGCATGATTCACAAATCCCCTGGATTCCGGACAGGCTGAATTGCACAATATGCCTGGCCAGTTCTTCGATAGTAAAATCCGGAGGAAATTTTTTGCCGGGCGGCGAGTCGCCTTCCCCCTGCGTCCGCCGTAAATGCAGCATGGGACCGAAACACTGCCCCATGATAATCATATGAGTGAACGTCACTTGTTTCTCAGTCCCCGTCTTGTCAAATAATTCCCGGATCAGAGACTGAAAATTCTGATCCAATGGTTCGATCGCCTCTCGAATGACCTCGTCCAGCAGACCGGTGGGATTGGCCATCTCCTTGTGGATAATATCGAAATCATGGTTAGCGGGATCGGCAATGCGCTGCATCATGGATAATATCTGGCCATAAAACCGTTCACGCACCGGTGCATCAGTGGGAACCCCCCCATCCGCCGGATACCTCTCGATCGATTTATGAAAGATATATTTCCAGGACTCCACATAGAGATTTTCCTTGCAGCCGAAGTGATAATTAATCAGTGCGGAATTCACGCCCGCCCGCCCGCAGATATCCGCATTGGTCGCCTCCCAGTACCCTTTTTTCGCAAACACTTCACCGGCTGCCGCCAATAACACCAGCCGCGTCTCCTGTCCGTCAATCCGCTGTCTTTTCACAAAACAAATCCTTGAATCATAATTTATATTATTAGTTTAATTATATAGTTAATTTGTTTCAATAAAAAAATGTGGTTTTTTAAAATATTTATAAATCCTTACTTTACAGAACTTAAAGTGTTAAAAATCCAATAAAAAAAGGTGTTTTCACCCCGAATGGCTCAGGATAAAAACACCCGCGAAAGGAAAAACTTATGTTCCCGTCGTTGGATTGATTATTCAGAAAGCGAAAGTAGTACCTCCGAATTGGCCGCCTCCACCTCGACCACGCCCATCAAATCACCGATTTTTTCCGGTGTCAGCTTTAATTCTTCCCGCACCCGCTGATCGTAACCCGGATTGGGATTGCCGCTGTCGCCCAGCTTCTGATTATGGCAGATATAATCCGCCATGTGCACCAGCTTCGCCAGCGGCTTGAATTCGTCGTCCGGGCACAAAAACGGATCATGATGCCACCGCACCACCGCCTGAATATCCGGCCCCAGTTGCCACTTGCTCGCCAGCCACGCCCCCGCCTCATCGTGACCCATCCCGATCAGACGGCACTCTTCCTTCACCACCGGAATATCCGCCATCTTCGCGTTCTGGATCGCCTTGTGAAATTCCGCGTTGGCATACCGTTCAAATAAAATCTTGCCCATATCATGCACAATCCCCGCCAGATGCGCCATATCCCGCGTGATATGCTGTTCAATGGTATCCACCGAATAATCGTACAACACCGAGGTAATAATCCCCACCGTAATCGAATGGCGCCAGAATTCCCGCCGGTCAAATACCGGCATCTGGCACCTTGAAAACGCCTGAAACACACTCGTGCTTAAGGCAATATTCGATACCGCAATCAAACCCAGCCGGGCAATCGCCGGCTGAAGCTGCGTAATCTTCACTCCGTGCGCCGGGGCATAAAATACCGAATTCACCATCTTCAGCACTTTTGTTGCCAGGGCCGGATCATCCTCGATCATCTTCGCCACACTCTTGGCATTGCTCCGCGGATCATCCACCACTTTTTGCAGCTTTAACGCCACTTCCGGCAGCGTCGGAAGGTCTTCCGCACTTTCGAATATCCGCAGCAGCTCATGGGCATCCCGCGGCTTGGTCGCATGTACTTCGTTGGTATAAGTCGAGTCCATCATGGTATTTCCTTTCTTTTATTCTGCCATGTTGCCTCTTCGGTCATCAATCCTATCGGCCAAAACCGCTGCCCGATCAAATCAGATCTCCCCTAAATCCCAGTATTCAAAGGCCCCGCTCCCCAAAAA
>JAKQBU010000046.1 GCA_029573975.1 Planctomycetota bacterium | reverse complement strand
TTTTTGGGGGGTGACGCGCAGGCCATGCTGGCGGCACAGATGGCGGAGTTGAGCGATTGGATCCAGTTCACGTTTAATTGTCATGTGATTATTATTAAAGAATTATTCGGGATAGTCAAATGGAATTCGGAGATTTTTATTTGCGGGTGGATGAAAAATGGGCGGGCGGGCAAATGGCCGCTGGAAATTGAAGGTCTATAAAATATGCGGATCAAGGTTATCGGACGTGGAAATTGCGCAAAAACGGCCAGGGCAAATGGCCAAAAGTGCGCAATGAGGAAAAAAATTAGTTTAGGATTGACAACGGTTTACGGCAATTTCGGGCTAAAAAAACGGGAAAAAACGTACGCAGTTGTGGACATGGGGCCTATTATAGAGGCAGATTTTGCCTGCACCACTGGACGCGATCCTGCTGTGCAATTTGACGTTTTCGCCGGTTGCTGCCGCAAGGCGAGAAAAGGAAGGCCGTACGTTATGACCTATGTGTGTAGGAGTAAATTTTAGCCGAGTTCTCGATTTCGGAAGAGGGCGACGGCGAACAAAAGGATGGCGCTGACGTATAGGAGGGCATAAGCGGCGACGCTGGAGATGTAGATGTAAGGTATTGGTTTGTTTTCGTAGATGGCATTGGTGGTGAGGAAGAGATTGATGTTGGGGAGTATGGTGAGGGCGGCCCAGGCGGGGTATTTGGCCAGGCCGTCCTGCTGAGTGATGGGAGCGATGGAGTATTCGGCCATGACGCCCAGGACGAAGAATAAGGAGCATAAGATGAGTGTCATCACGAGGTTAAGCCGGGTGGCCAGGGCGACGGCGATGGAGGTCAGGACCAGGGAGGCGAGCATAAGCAGCAGGACGGGGGGGATGAGGTCGGCTGGGATATGGTTCTCAGCCGGATTGTAATTCCATTTGGGATCGATAAATACGAGAATGGCCATGACGATGGAACAGGTAAGGGTGGCCAGGTAGATGGCGGTCGAAGTGAACCGCCACTGATAGAGATAATTACCGAGGATACCGACGGTTAGCGTGATGAGAGCAGCCAGCCCCCCCAGGATGATGACCACCAGATCGAATTCGTCGCGAGCAGTCTGCATGACGCCGTGGCGGGTGACCATGAAGAAAACCAGGGTGAGCAGGTACTGGGCCATGAGCACGGCGGCGGCGATCCCGAGGAATTTTCCGAGGATGAAGGAGGTTCTGCCGACGGTTTTGGAGATGACGGTGAGGACGGTTTTGTTTTCGATTTCTTCGGTGAGGACGGTGGAGGCGGCGAATACGGCCAGCAAGAGGCCGGCGACGAGGATGGTGGAGAGGCCGATGTCCTTGAGGAGCTGGTTATCGTCGTCGAGGGAAAACATGGAAAGGGAAGGGCTGGCGATCAGGAGCATGATGGTGACGGCGATGACGACGGTGAAGACGGGCTGGCGGACGGCCTGGCCGAAGGTGTTGGTGCTAATCGCTAAAAGGTTACGCAGCATAGAATTAACTCCTGATTTACTTTGTTTAACACAGCCTGCAATTGCATTTTCAACGGCCTGCCTGAAGGTCGGGGCTGGGAAAAGGCGCATGCCAGGCCAGTGCATGTTTACGGATCCGGCGTTGAAAAGCAACGAAAAACCGGAATCGTTTGGTTTGCAAAGTACGGTCAATACGGCTGTTGCAATTTATCGCGGTATAAGTTATGTTATCGCATTCGGTATCGTATGGTACGGCATGGTGCACGGATAGATACGTTTGGGAACCGGAGAGAGTTCGCACGGTGCAAAAAATCAACACAATAGTAATAATAAGGTAAATAGGGAACCGGGAAAAAAACAGGTAGAGAAATGAAATTATCATCGAGAAGAGCGGAAGGTTTGTCGCTGGTGGCGATGCTGCTGCACGGGATATTTTTCCTGCTGCTGTTTTTGCTGGCGCAGCGGAATGGTTCGCCGGGCACGAGGGTGGAGGCGTGGCATTTTCTGGGGGGGGCGGCGGTCTGGCTGGTCTTGCTGATTCAGTTTCACCAGCGTCGGCTGGCGGAGGATGAGCAACTAGAGGAGGAGCAGTATGAGCGGCTGCGGAGCGAGGGGCGGGATACCTCGGTATTTGAGGGGAAGATGGCGGAGAGCAGTCTGCAACTGGCGCGGCGGCGGCTGGTGTGGATTGAGAAGTATCTGCTGACGATTTTCAGCGGACTGATTGCGGTGTATTGGCTGGCGATCGGATACTGGCAGTACCGGGTGCTGCGGGCGGCGGGGCCGACGGTGCTGGGGGAGCATACGGTGCTGCTGTCTTCGGCGGCGTATCTGGCGGGGATGGCGCTGGTGAGTTTTCTGTTGTCGCGGTATGCGGTGGGGCTGAGTCAGCAGCCGGCGTGGCGTCCGCTGCGGGCTGGGGGCGGGTATCTGCTGAGTAATGCGCTGGTTTGTTTCGGGCTGGCGATTTCCCTGATTGCTGCCGATGCGAAGTATCCGCTGGTCGAGAAGATAATCACGTATGCAGTGCTGGCGCTGATGGCGGCGATCGGATTGGAGATTATTTTGAGTATGATATTGGATGCGTACCGGCCGCGGACGCGGGGGGAATACCGTCGGGCGGCGTATGAATCGCGTCTGCTGGGGCTGTTCAGCGAGCCGGGCGGGATCTTCCGGACGGCGGCGCATGCGATCGATTACCAGTTTGGTTTTAAGGTATCGGAGACGTGGTTTTACAAGCTGCTGGAGCGGGCGGTGGTGCCGCTGCTGGTGATTCAGGTGCTGGTGCTGTATCTGATGAGCTGCGTGGCGATTGTGGATGCGGGGAATGTGGGGGTGCTGGAGCGGTTTGGCCGGCCGCTGAATGCCCAGCAGCCGTATGGCAGCGGGATCCATCTGAAGCTGCCGTGGCCGATGGATGTGGTGCGGTCGTTTCCGGTGGAGCAGTTGCAGATTATCGAGGTGGGTTTTGAGCGGTTTAC
>JAKQBU010000033.1 GCA_029573975.1 Planctomycetota bacterium | reverse complement strand
AGGTAAGATGTTAAAGGTTGAATCAGGGGACATGCATGTTTTGAAGATATTTGAGCGGTCCAGATAATAAAACTCCGGCGTGGGAATTATCATGACACTTTATGTAAGTGATTATTTTACAAACCTATATATTGATTACAGGTTGGTTTTTAGGGGTGAGGTAGTGTCCGAAACCAGGTTTAAAATGGATAAGATGGGTAAAAAAATGTTAAGATGTAACGATTAGGTAAAAGTTGGATAAAGTGTAATAAAAGATGAAGAAAGCCATATAAAACATGGGGAAAACATAGATAAATGTATAGCAAAACACAGTAAAAATCGGACGGGAGGAAGAGGAGATTTTAACCGCGAATTTGCGTGAATGGACGCGAATAAGAGGGAGGATTTTGAACAGAAGGCAACGAAGACAGGGAAGAGTGATGGCATCACAGCAGATCGATGCGGGGATGGCTGGCAAAGTGATAGCCCCCCCACCGCTGGTCGCTGCGGAATGAGCGAAAAAGAAGAGATTTACCACGAAAAACACGAAGGCCACGAAGGAAAGAAAAGGAATTGTGGCAGGGCGGAGTAAGAGGGTGAAAGTGATAGCCATCCCAGCGCCTCGTGGTTGGAGGACTAGACGGTTGGTCAGGAGGATATTTCCGGCTCGGGCGTATGGAATGCCGGTTTCCCCCCGTGGCTGGCGCGGGGCGGAGAGGCCGACGGAATCAGGGGTGTTCGGGGAATTATGGTGGAACAAAACAAACAAAGGATATAGTTGACAGGCAAACATAGGGAGGATTATATTGATCCGGTGACGGCATGGTTTATGTAAGGCGATTGGGTACTTAAGGAGTGAAATTCAATTGAGCACTCAACGATATTCTGTTACCCCGCATCCGATAGAAACGCTATTGACGTGGGTAAAATCCGGAGAGATTGCTATTCCTGAAATTCAACGTCCATTTGTCTGGGAGGCAACCAAAGTACGTAATTTATTGGATTCGTTATACCAGGGGTATCCGGTCGGCTATTTGATTGCCTGGCGGAATCCTACCGTGCGTTTGAAAGACGGCACCCATTCGGCTGGGAAGCGTATCCTGATTGATGGACAGCAACGGGTAACGGCTCTGAGGGCGGCATTGCTGGGGCGTGAAGTGCTCACCAAGGATTATGAGACCGTCCGCATTCGAATTGCGTTTCATCCTATCGAAGAAAAGTTTGAAGTAGCAAATCCGGCGATTCAAAAGAATCCTGCCTGGATATATGATGTTGCAGACGTATTTGCTCCTGATTCCAGCTTAACCGATTTAACGGATCAATATTCGCACAATAATCCGAATGCCGATAAGCGATTTACCTCTAAAGTACTGGAAAAACTTAGGAAAATTATCAATAACCATGTGGGGATAATTGACCTGGCGGAAGAGCTTGATATTGAAACCGTGACGGAGATCTTTATCCGGGTCAATTCCGCGGGAGCAGAGCTTTCCCAGGCGGATTTTGCCATGTCTAAAATTGCAGCCAATGCCAGCTATGGCGGGAATGTTTTGCGAAAAGCGATTGATTATTTCTGCCATTTGGCAGTGGCGCCGGAATTCTTTGGGAAAATCAAAGAAGGGGATCGAACCTTTGCCGCATCTGAGTTTTTTCCAAAGATGGCATGGATCAAAGATGTCAACGATGATATTTATGACCCTGCTTATACCGATATGCTGCGGGTAGCCTTTACTTCCGAATTTCGGCGCGGGAAACTTCAAGATCTGGTAGCATTACTATCCGGCAGAAATTTTGAAACCAAGCAATATGAAGAAGCCATTGCAGAACAATCCTTTGCACGGTTGAAAAAAGGAATTCTTAATTTCATGAATCAGACTCATTTTGAGCGGTTTGTGATGATTCTTCGTTCGGCAGGGTTTATAACCAGCGATCTGATTGGCGGTCAGAATGCCGTCAACTTTGCCTATATTATTTACTTGTTGGGCCGGGCGGAAAACCTCCATCCCGACGATATCGAACACCTGGTACGTCGCTGGTATGTGATGAGTATTCTTACCGGAAGGTATGCCGGAACTCCCGAAACGGCCTTTGATTATGATATACGCCAGATTGATGGACAGGGATTGACAGCTTATGTAGATGCGGTGGTAAACGCTCAGCTTTCGGATAGTTTCTGGTCCACCCTGTTACCCCAGGAGATGGAGACTTCTTCCAGCAAAAGCCCCTATTTCATGGTGTATCAAGCGGCACAGGTTAAACTTAACGACATGGGATTTCTTTCCCGTGATATATCTGTGCGGGATCTGATTCTCAATCGCTGCGATGTGCATCATCTGTACCCCAAGAATTATCTAAAAAAAATAGGATTTCAGAAAGGCCGTTACAACCAGATTGCCAATTTTGTGCTTACCCAAAATGAGATTAACATTACCATTGGGGACCAATCGCCCAATGAATATTTTGCAAAACTAAGGGAACAATGCAATGGCGGTGTAAAATATTACGGCGGCATTATGAACGGAAAGGATTTGCGGGACAATCTTCGAATGAATTGCGTGCCAGAAAATGTATTGGAAGCGAAGATCCCAGATTATGAAGAATTCTTGAAAGAAAGACGGTATCTGATGGCACAAAAAATTAGAACGTATTTTGAGAACCTGTAAAAAGCAACAGAAATTTTCGGCATTCAATATACCAGAATGAAATAGTTGTACAAAATGGACCGGTAGAATGGGAAAACCGAAAGTGTATAACTACAAAAGTGAATATAGAAGATAATAAAGTTGATTCCTGCCCTCGACAAGGTCGGGGGCAGGCACGGCGGCAAAAGGCATAATCCCGAACATGAAGTTGGGGGCTTTCGTAGAATGACCGACAAACGATAAGCCAGAATATGGGGGCATGGTATGAGAACGGAAGATGGGAAGATGGATTCCCGCCTGCGCGGGGATGACAAAGGTATCGCAGGCGGCGATGAGGATTTAAATCCTGGATTCCTGCTTGTGCAGGAATGGCAGGCTGGCCTGCACCATTACGACGCGAGGTGAATTGGCAAGCAGACGCTTCCGTTGGGCGCTACGGCAGATACTATGGAGATAGACAAGACCACCTCTCCACCTGCGGTGGAAAGGTGCCACCCAGCGTGCGGGCGTTCGATATGTGGGACATGGTATGAGGACGGACGGGAAACGGCGGGGCAAGCCCTACCCTACAGGAATGACTGCCTTCATCGGCGTTGATCGGCGGATAAGAATTACATATTCCGCGTCGGCAAACAAGTTGCCGACCCTACTCTTAAAACAACTCCCTACCTGCGTCAGGAAGGTGCCAGCCGGAGAAAGACAGCCTAAAGGCTGAACTCAGAACAAAAGATGGATTCCCGCCTGCGCGGGAATGACAGAGGTATCGCCTACGGCGATGGTGTTTTAATGCTGGATTCCTGCTTGCGCAGGAATGACCGACGGGCGGTGGAGTGGTTATAAGTATCGACCGTTTCGGATCGAGGTGAAAACGGGTATATGGAATGGAAGAGAAACCTGGATTCCTGCTCGCGCAGGAATGACCATCGGGCGATGGAATGGCAATCGTAGCGTGAATAATAATCGGGTGATGGAATGGGAATAGGGACGTGAATGATGGGCACTGGTTGAAATGTGAGATAAGAAAAAATAAAGAAATTTATCCGCAGATAAACGCAGTGCAGATAAGAAAAGAGTTTTTTTAACAAAAGATAAGAATTACATATTCCGCGCCGGCAATTCCGATGTTTATCGGGACCGACCCTGCGACTATAACCCCCAACATAAAGTTGGGGGCTTTGGTGGAATGGCGGGCGGGCGGTGGAATGGCATATGAAGTAACCTGTTGCGAAATTATACGTTATGGCGGGAGCGGGTTTAGGCAGAAAATGTTGACATGACAGCATCCTCCGGATAGAATCGCGTCGTCTAAACGATGCTGAAAGATAAAAAGTTTTGTATATCACACCTACAAAAAGAAAGGAAAACCATGAGCAAGCGAACCACGAAGAGGGCCGTTGTATTGGTATTGGCGATGGCGGCGGGGGTTTTGTATGCAGGCCAGGGGGCGCTGGGGGTGGTGGAGAAGGATCAGTTGGAGCAGAGGGCGGGGCAGGCGGTGGAGATTTCTCCGTGGACGTATGAATGGCGGGCGGACCAGGCGGTGCAGCAGAGGCCGGAGGCGTATTTTATCCCGCGGCGGCTGGAGCGGATCAACAGGGTGTACCGGACGGCGTATTACGAAATGAAACCGGAGGACCTGAAGAGCATTTATTATAATCAGCCGGATCTGCTCAGTCCGCTGCCGCCCCAGCCGAAGGGTGAGCTGCTGGCGGGGCTGCTGTGGACGGGCTGGCTGGTGGACTATCAGGTGGAGCTGCACTGGCCGGCGGAGGCGGGGAAGATTCCCGCGCGGGAGGCGGTGGAGGTGCGGGTGTATCCGACGGCGTGGGGCTGGTTCGGCTGGACGGTGGACAGGATTATGGGGAATCCGGAGGTATCAGCCGATGGGCGGACGTGGATATACAAAAGCGAACCGGGCGTAAAGATGGACTGGGCGTACAGTACGCAGGTGGATGCGGCGACGGAGATGGTGGCGGTTTTTTGTGAGGGGAGCCAATCGGGAGATAAACCGGCGGTGCCGGATATCCGGATTACCGGGCCGAGCCTGGGGCAGTGGCAGCGGATGGATGTGGAGATCGAGTGGGGCTTCCAGCCGGAAACCGAGAAGTCGGAGCTGGAAGGCCGGATTGAGACGCATGTGGCGCTGACCGGGCCGGCGGCGGCCCTGGCGGAGGATAAGGGAACGAAGGTGACGGGCGGGGACCGGTGGCAGTCACAGGCGGCGGGCGAGGGCCGGCGGGGTATTGTGCTGCCGGTGCTGTACGCCCCGAACAGCCGGCCGGGTCTGGATAGCCGGGTGACGGTCTGGACGAATACGGCGGGTTTTACGTTTCGTATCAGCGATCTGGAGAAAGGCTCGATTTTGATGCCGGAGCATGGTGTTTTTGTGACGAAGGCCGGCAGCGGAGTAACTGCGCGGCAGTATGCCGGGGATCTGGCGGCCAAGAACCTCAAGAGCGTCCGCCAACGGGTCCGTGAGCATCGCGAGGCGGCCTCCTGGGATGAGGTTCTGCGCGAGGTCCGGTTGTGGCGTTGTCCGGCCGGGACGGCGGTGCCGCCCTTCCCGCCGACCCCCGAGCCTGCCATGCAGGTCCAACTCCCGGATCAACGCTGGGTCGATATGTGGCGGACCGCCACCGATCAGTTGCGGGGCAGGCACATGTGGGGCAATCTCGCTGCTGAAGTGGCTCCGGTCGCCCATGCCATGGAGATGGTCGGCCTGCATGACGAGGCAGCCAAGATCTATGACTACTTCCTGGCCTCCCCGGGCGTGAAGTCGGACGGGGATTATACCGATCCCAGTGGTTCGCTGGAATGGGCGAAGGCCATGCGGCACGACATGGGATACAGCCATGAAGGCACGCACTGCTCGACGGGAAGGCTCATGTTCTCGATGATGGAACGCTTCTTTCTGACCGGTGACAAGGAGTGGTTCCAGCGCAACCGCGCCCGTTTGCAGGCGGCGGCCGACTGGATCATCCGCGAGCGCAATGTTTACATGCAGGACATTCCGAACCGGAGGGATCTCCATGTCGTCGGTCTCATGCCGCCCTGTTTCATGGGTGATTACGCCCTCCCGGCCTGCGATTGGCACTGGTACTACTTCGACAACGTGTTTGCCCTCCAGGGCTTGAGCCGTTTCGCCGACGTGATGATGGAGTTCGATCCACCCGCCGGAGGGAAGTACCGTGCTGAGGCGGAAGCCTTCCGTGCCGACATCCAACGAGCCGTGGAACGCGACGTGGCCCTGTCGCCGGTACGACTTATGCGCGATGGGACGTACCGCAGCTATATCCCCTGGAAGGCATATGGACAAGGCCTGATGATCACCGAGTTGGGCGCGCCCCAATATAGTGGAGGTGGGCCGTTAGATGTCATGCTCGGGGCATTGCCGCTGGCCTCGCCATCTTCTGTGCTGGAGGCCAACGATGCCAGAATGGTGAACACCCTGGACGTGATGGAGGAGAGCGGAACGTCAGTGAAAGTCGTGCGGGAGTTAGAAGATGCACGGAAGAAAGCGGGACTTCCCACCGCCGACGCATGGTTCTGGATAACTTATGGAGAGCTGCCGAAGTGGTCTTTTAATGCCAATATCTACCTGTTGCAAGACGACGTGCCGAACTTCCTGCGTTTCTGGATGAACGAGTCGGTCTCCATGGTGGGAGCCAATGGAAAACTCTGGGAACACTGGAAACCGGATAGCTATACGGACTGTATCGATCCCAATCCCGACAACGGCACAGC
>JAKQBU010000029.1 GCA_029573975.1 Planctomycetota bacterium | reverse complement strand
AAAGCCCGAACCGGCTATGCCACGGATTTTAACCCGTGGTTGTTAACTAAAAAAACCCCTCAGTTAGCCTGTGGGGTTTAGACGAAACATGTTGGAGTAGATTTATACAGGAAAGGACTCGTTTACCTACTCCGTTTTCTCAACAGCGCCAAAACATCCCTCCTGGACCGACCAATAATAGTCGGTTTGGGATGCAAAGTATCTTTCCTTTTATTTTACGACGGTATATCCGTACAGGTCGATTCTAGCGGGTCATTGCACTTGAGCCAATCCTTTGCCAGAGCCGCGAAATCTTCCAGATTGATTAGGCAATCTTTGTTGAAATCGGTCGGCAAAAACGCCGAGGCGGGCAAATCCTGGCAGCGTATCCCGTCCACCCGGCTGATGACAACATACATGGGAGTCGATTCGGAACTATATGAGCTTCCCATACCCGTCACCAAATCGATCACCGTACCGGGCACTACTTCTGTCCGAATATCAAATGGGATCTCCGCCGTCGTTTCCGGCGTATGGGTCAACAAAGCCACACCATCTTTTACAATCCAGGCCTCAATCGCTCCGCTATCACCGGCGCCAAATGAACCCACTATCTGGATGGTATCCGCAATCGGAGAAATCCAGCGAAGTTTGGCATACTCATATCCTAGGAGCGCTTCCGGACCGGGATGGGACGACACCGTGTTGGGCGGGGTGCCGTATGTATATTCACGCCCCGATGGATTTTTGTACATGACGGAAGCATACCCCACATGGTTCCACCACCAAATCCCGTAATCATCTGTGTAATGGTTTTCATAAAGAATGAAATCCGCATCGTCTATCGGATCGAAACCCATACCCGAATTCCAGGCCGCACCGGCCCCGCAGGGATTGGCATACCTGCGAAAATCCCGCTGGATGTCCCAATCGGTAGCCGGATCCTCCGGATCGGGCCACACTTCATTGGGATCCTCTCCCGCCACAGAAATCGTATAGGACACGCCCGCATGGTCATTATCCGCCGGCGAGCCTGCGCTATTTTTATCCATGGCAAAATAAATGACATCACCGGGAGCAATGTCCACATCCGGCACGCTAAAATCCATCCATATAAGCCAAAGGCCCTTACTATAAAGTACTGCCCCATTTTTAAAGAGAGTGAACTTTTTATATTGGTTGGATACATTCCCACGGCCATAGCCGGAGAGTACTACCTTGTTATAGGTAATATCTGCCGGGGCTATCCAGCGGAACACAACATAACGCGCAGTGCCTTCCCAGCTCGGCGGGCAGCACGCATGCTCACCCGGATACGCTCCCCAAAAGTAGGCGGTCGAGCCGTTATAATAAATCTGTGGGATAGTAACACCCTGAGCAGTATTCCACCCTTTCACACCATCCGAGTCAGGCATTTGTATATCCATTAAATGAAAAACCAGATCATCCCCCATCCAGCCATAGGACCAGTTCCCTGCCTGATTCACCGTGCCGTCCATCTCATCATTCAGATTGCCGACCACTTCGAGGGCGGCGACGACGATCGAGGGCAGGCAGAAAGAAAGGACTATCATAATAAACATCAATTTTCTCATTTTATATCTCCTTATGATTTTAATCATTTTTGTTTAACATTGGATACGAGATACCTTCCCTTGTCGTCAATTACACCCTTCCGGCTTGTAACAGGCCAGCCAGGTATCGGCCAGCGCCGCCAGATCCGCCAGGTTCACATAGCAATCCTGATTGGCATCGGCAGCAAAGTACTCTACACAATCCGTTAATGCTTCGACTTTCAGGGTGAAATGGCCCGTCATGTCCTTGTAGCCATCCTTTCCAGACAGCGGATGTTGGCCGGCATCCTGGAGAGGTACGATATCAACTACCTGGCCATAGACCTCAAAATCAGTCATGGTCACTTTCAGATTGCTGAAGAGATCGATATAGATCAACCCAGACCCAGGCACACCTGCACTATAGGGCCAGCCGCCCCCATAATAAGTATTAGCGAAGAAGCTTGGATTGCTTAGTTCAGCGAACACCGTAATACCGGGGACGTTTGTGTACTGCCCGTCGTTAAAGAACAGGGTAACACCATAATAACCCGAGGTAGGCCCCGCCGCACTGTGGGCCGTATGCCAGGTAAAGGTCCGCTCCTGACCGGCCTGCAGGGGAATGTCAATCATCATATAGTACGGGTGATTGAACACATGAGCATTCAGTGTATTCGGGTCTGCCAGGGTATCTCCTTCATAAATGGAAATGTCCCAGGCCGCGTCCGGATACAGCGTATTCCATTGCTCGGAATAATAGGAAGCACCGTAGGAGTTGGCTAGATATTGTGTCATAGCTGTCAGGTAAGTAGCATTGCGATCGGGAACCACAGGCCCACTGTCAATAGCATACTTGGCAATGAGTTCCGCCGTTACGGTTTCATCCGGATCCACACCGTTATAAATCCGGATTTCCGCAATGTCACCGTTCAGAAACTGCCGGCCGATATCCAGGGCGCCAATGCTGGCCACTGAGTCGGCATAGTAACTCGCAGCGCCCGGGGTTGAGGCTATTAGTTCCCCGTTCATATAGAGATTCGAATTTTCCATCCAGTCTCGACTGATCGTGAACAGATAATAGTCGCCTTCTGCCAGTTCGTAATCGGTGTTCGTTGTGCCATAGTACGTAGTATGATATTTCACCCGGTTAAATTTGGCATCGGAAATACCAACCCCGACACCCGTACCAGGATCACGGTAATTGGCATAGAATATCTGACCGGCGCTTAGGTCGTTGATTCGGCCTACCACATAAATGGTGTAGTTCGTCAAGTTCAGCAGATCAGCGGCACTGGGATCAATTTTCAGGCCGTCATCCCCAGTGAACCGGACCACCGGCAGGCCGTTAATCTCGTTGGTTTCCAGCGTCGGCCCGCCCCAGGCCAGGCCAGCCTGTATATTATTCCCCGACTGGGTATCCTGCCAGCGTTTCACCACATCTCCATCCACGAAGGGAACGCCCGTATCGGATCGGTCAGGCCGTGAGCCGCATCCAGCCGGAGCACACATTCCACTGGGTCAGCAGGTTCAACACGTTCCGAAATATTTACATACAGCGGGGAAGCTTCCGAGTTCATCTCTAATCCCGCTCCCTGCACGAAATTGAGTGTGTCTCCCGCAACCACCGGAATAATAAGATGGGTAGTTATATCACCAGCTACCGGATCCTGATGAAACAAGAGTTCTTCACTAGCCGTACCGGCATTTTTGACTATCCAAAATTCCCGTTCCCCGCCGTTTCCGGAACCCAACCTGAAAATGCAATTCACAGTTTCGGCTATCCCCGCCGGTGCCGTCCAGAGAGCGTTCACATTCTCCCAATTACCTAAATAGAAACCGGTTACACCCGTATGACTGACCACTTCACCGGGCAGGGCGCCGCCTAACCAGGCTGCTGAATCATTGCGCCACATCAACGGGCCGACACCGAGGGCATCAGGGCCCGGTCCCCAGTAAACCCCATTATCCCAGGGACTCGCATACGTATAGAGGATAAATTCATGCCAGTTATTCTGATTACTATAGCCATACTGCCAGGTTGGCGTAGGCATCGTGGGCCAGCCCCACTCCGTTTGAAAATCCCAACTGGCCGCCTGGGCGCTTACACCGAGACTTATTACTAACAACAAAATGAACATCTTTTTCATATCATACCTCCTTGGAGTTTCTGTTTTTTTAACCTTTTTCATTACGAAATCCTCCAATATCATAAACTTGTAACTTGTAATACTTTACACTCTGAAATTTCCTTTGTTTCTGTAATTATTGTAATTTTTCTCCTTTCCTGTAATGAATCAATAAAATGTTCCGGCCTTCCTGTTTTCCGCTTTCTTTCTCTCCGTCAGTTGTGACTCACCTCCTTTCTAATATTTTTATATTTCTCCGGCAGAAATTTTTACTTGCCTAATTTGACGGAACCGTCAAAAGTCAATAGTAAGATCCAAAAAGGCTCTGGATCCTCAATAACAAGGGATCGAAGAGTTTTTGACGCTGGCGTCTAATTTATTTCACTCGATAAAGATGACGATGATCCCGGAACAACTGCCGCTCGCTCGCCTTCATTTTCCTGATAATTGACTCGTGACTATTACATTTGCAACAATATTCCTTACGACGATGCAATAACGCCTCGTAAGTAGATTTTTCTTATGTTAAGATTATGTAAATTCAGTATAATTCTTTCCATCCATTCTGTCAAGTAGATAATTCCTCAGACTTCTCGATTTTCCATGCCGAACCGGTTTTCAATTTTTTTCTTTGATATTCCTGGAGTATGCTCCGCCCAACCATCCTACCAATTTCAGCCTAGGCAATCTTCCCCCTCTCCCAATTTTTGTTTTTTGCTCTGTCAATTTTTTATGAAATTTGAATTTTGAAAAGTTGACATTGTCTAGTCCCGATGTACATCGGGGTAGATATTAGAATTAATAAAATGCCACGTGCCTACTTCGTTCACTTTTTACTATCTTTTGCTATACTTTTACTGCGTTTCATTCATGTTTTATAGTAAAACCTTCATCTTTTACTACACTTTATTCAACATTTACCACCTCAACCTAACCATTAAACCTTACCAAATTTCTTATCCATCTTACCAAAAATCTTATCCAACCGTTACCATCGTTATAATCCCTACTTTATTATCGGACTATCACTTTCCACCTAAAATAAAGACTTACAGCAATTTCCCGTCCCCCAAAATAAAGACTTACGACAATTTCCCAAAAACCAAAATAAGGACTTACAGCCGTTTTTCCAATACTAAAAATAAGGATTTTCAAGCGACCAACGGGAGCGTCATATTCCCATTTACGCCCGCGGCGCGAGTGGTGCAGGCAATGCCTGCCTTTGTTCAACATTTACCAACTCAGCCCAATATCCCTATCTTCCCATCTCCTAGCCGATTGCCGCCCTCGTAAAATAACCAGTTACATCCATTTCTCGTCCCCGGAATCAGCCGCTTCCAGCTTCTTTTCCCTCTGCCTGCAGTTCCCGCTCCGCTGCCGGCCCACCTATCTTACTGTAGTTTCTCGATTTAAGATAAGCACTTGCGAAAATAATCCGGTATGGCATAATAGCATGGTAAGTACGCAGTGTAATAGCCGTTGAAAATCAATTCACAAGGAGCTGACTATGGCATTCGAAGTAAAAAATGTGCGGAAAGACAAACCGGCCAAAGGCAAAATTCTGGTGTATTGGCTGGCCGGTGCCGGTTTCGTCCTTAAGTTCGATAATGGCACGATCTTATGCATCGACCCCTATCTGAGCGACTATGTCGAGCGGCTGGTCGGTTTCCGCCGCCTTAGCCTGGCACCCATCCAACCCTCCGAATTGCAGGTTGACCTGCTGCTTTATAGCCATGAGCACCCAGATCATTTAGACATCGATAGTTACGACGATATCATGAAGTCCAATCCCCAATGCCGCATCATCGCCGCCAAGCCCTGTTCGGATTTTCTCAAAGAAAAGAATGCCCCTTTCGAACAAATTACCGTTGGACAAACCATTGAAAAGAAAGGCGTTACCGTCCGAGCCGTCCAGGCCGACCACGGACAGCTAAGCCCCGACGCCCTCGCCTTCGTCATATCCTACGGCGGCCGCAGTATCTATTTCACCGCCGATACCTCCAATGATCCCAAAGTTCTGGCGGAAGCCATCGCCATGAAACCGGAAATCATAATCCCTTGTATTAATGGGGCTTTCGGCAATTTAACGGAACAACAAGCCGCGGAAATCGCTCATCAGTGCAGCGCCAAAATAGCTATTCCCTGCCATTTTTGGCTCTTTATGGAACACGGCGGCTCCCCAGCCGTTTTCGTCGAATGCCTGAAAAAAGAATCCCCTAGCACTCGATGTATTTTGCTGACCCCCGGTCGCGGTGAGGAAATATAAACTATTATTATAGCTATAGTTAAGTGGCAGTGAAAAACCGGGCGTCTGTCCCGCCGGCGGCGATGCGGACGCGGACGGGACGCAGACAGCGGGGGCAATGGCCTTCGTAGGCGGTGCGGTTTTGGTTGATGTAGATGCGTTGGTAAACGTTACAGCATGTGAATAAGACACTTATGAACTTTCTGCCCCTTGCCCGGTCGGAACTGATCTGGGCCTCGGCAGATTGCGATAAGTCTTTATCATCGGCTGGTTTACAACTGCTTACCTCCAGGATGTAATCCGGGTCTTTCATAGGTCCTTGCCATTTAACAGGTTAGAAAACATCAGCCATTATGAGCATATGTTCATTATAGTGCAAAAAAGTAATGCGATTTTCAAACAAAAACCGGTAAATTATTATTTCTCTTGGAACAATAATTTCCGGGTGGTAAAATTCCTCCATGTAGTTAGCTACTCATGGATTTGATCGATGCCGGTTGAATTTTTCGCCGGCTCAGGCGAGCTAAGGAAGGTATAGTTTTTTCATGGCAGGAAAAGTTACGATTGACGCCGAGCGCTGCAAGGGGTGTGAACTTTGTGTGGAGGCTTGTGCCCGGGGCTGCATCGTCATTTCTCCGGATGCCAACAAAATGGGGTATTTTCCCGCGACGGTTCAGGACACCGCAAACTGCACGGGCTGCGCCTTATGCGCTGTCATGTGCCCCGATGCGGCGATTGAGGTCATGCGGGATAGCAACGAAGGCAGTCCCGCCGGCAAAAGCGTTAAACCTGCAATTAGCAAAGGATAAGAAGTGTCTGAAAAAGTGTTGATGTGCGGCAACGAGGCCATGTCAGAGGCAGCCATACTGGCGGGGCTGGATGCCTATTTCGGCTATCCGATTACGCCCCAGAATGAAGTGGTGGCGTATATGGCCCGCCGGATGCCCGAAGAGGGCCGGGTTTTTCTGCAGAGTGAAAGTGAGCTGGCGGCAATCAATATGGTTTATGGGGCGGCGGCGGTGGGCGCCCGGGCGATGACCACTTCGTCCAGTCCGGGTATCAGTCTCATGCAGGAGGGCATCAGCTATCTGGCGGGGGCGGAACTGCCGGCGGTGATTGTGAATATCATGCGGGGCGGGCCGGGGTTGGGGAATATCGCCCCTTCCCAGTCGGATTATTTTCAGGCCACCCGCGGGGGCGGCCATGGCGATTATAATATGATTGTGCTGGGGCCGGACAGCGTGCAGGAACTGGCGGATTGCGTGCACCTGGCCTTTGATCTGGCCGATGACTACCGGATGCCGGTGATGATCCTGGGGGATGGGATTCTGGGCCAGATGATGGAGCCGGTGGATCTGCATAAAAAGCAGCCGCGGCGGAAGCTGCCGGCCAAGGACTGGGCTCTGACCGGTATGGAGGGCCGGCCGCAGAATATCGTTCGTTCGCTGTTTCTGGAGGATGGCGTGCTGGAACGGCTCAATGAGCGACTTCAGGAAAAGTATAAACGAATCACGGAAAAGGAAATCCGTTACGAGCAGGGACAGGTGGAGGATGCCGATATTATTTTAGTGGCGTACGGTATTATGGCCCGCACGGTGCGTTCGGCGGTCAGGCAGGCCCGGGAGCTGGGCATCAAGGCGGGGTGGCTGCGGCCGATTACGCTGTGGCCTTTTCCGTACGAGCCGCTGTGCCGGCTGGCGGAGGAGCCGCGGGTGTTTCTGGCGGTGGAAATGAGTGCCGGCCAGATGGTTCAGGACGTGCGGCTGGCGGTGGGCGGGCAATCGCCGGTTTTATTTTACGGCCGCATGGGCGGAGGTGTGCCCACAGTGGAGGACGTGCTGGACCGGGTCAAAAAGCTGGCGCTGCCGGGGAAAGGAAAGAGTGCATGAAAACCGTCTTTGCGCGAACGCCAGTCTTGAAAGACTGCTCGACCCATTATTGCCCCGGCTGCGGGCATGGTATTGTGCATCGTCTGATCGCCGAGATTGTCGAGGAGCTGGGGATCCGGTCGAAAACCATCGGCATTGCCCCGGTCGGCTGTGCGGTGCTGGCGTATAATTATCTGGATGTCGATATGGTGGAGGTAGCCCACGGGCGGGCACCGGCGGTGGCGACGGGGATGAAGCGGGTGCGGCCGGACCATGTGATATTTTCGTATCAGGGCGATGGGGATCTGGCTTCGATCGGGGGCAATGAGATTCTGCATGCGGCTAATCGCGGGGAGCAGATAACCGTAATTTTCGTGAATAACGCCGTGTACGGCATGACCAACGGCCAGATGGCCCCGACGACGCTGCTGCGGCAGGTGACGGCCACCACGCCGGCCGGCCGCGAGGCCCGGCTGGAAGGGTATCCGCTGAAGGTGGCGGAACTGCTGGCGATGCTGCCGGGGGCGACCTTTGTGGAGCGATGTTCGGTCCACAATTCCGCTCACGTGATCAAGACCAAAAAGGCCATTACGCAGGCGTTTGCGCATCAAATAAGTAAAGCCGGGGGGCTGGCCCTGGTGGAAGTGCTGTCGCCCTGCCCGACCTACTGGCGGATGGCGCCGCGGCAGGCGATGCAGTGGATTGTATCGGATATGATCCCGGTGTACCCCCTGGGCCGGTTAAAAGGATAAAGCGGGAACCCGATGAAGAACGGCAAGATCTATGAAGAAGTGACGATGGCGGGATTCGGGGGACAGGGAATTCTGGTGATTGGCAAGCTGCTGGCGCAGGCGGCGATGAAGTCGGGGCTGGAGGTGACGTATATGCCCTCCTACGGGGCGGAGGTGCGGGGCGGGACCGCCAACTGCATGATTATTGTGGGGGAGGAGCGGATTGCCTGCCCGATTATCAGCCGGCCGGATGCGCTGATTGCCATGAACGAGGCTTCGCTGCGGAAATTCCTGCCGCGGGTGAAAAGCGGCGGCCTGTTGGTGCTCAACCGTTCCTTGATTTCCAGCCGGCCCGACCGGACGGATCTCGTGGTGGTTTCGGTTCCCGCCGATGAAATTGCCGTCGAGCTGAAAAACGTCCGCAGCGCCAATATGGCGGCGCTGGGGGCGTATCTGCGGCATCGAACCTATCTGAAGCTTGACGAGGTAATCCGGTGCCTGCCGGATATTTTTTCGCGGCGTCATCAGAATCTCCTGCCGGTCAACGAGGAAGCCATCCGGCGGGGATTCGAGTTGGCGCGGCAGTGAGGGGCGGCAGGCACGGCCTGCGGCGAGATCGACGCGGATGTTTGACCCAATCGACGTTCCCGGTGGTCACTGCCTGGTGGGTACAGAGGGTGTTTGCCGCAATATATCCCGCAGAGGCAGGCACAGCCTGCGGCGAGATCGACGCGGGGACAAGAGTCCCTTTTTGTGCCGCGATCCTATGCCCCATTTGACGCTTCCGCTGGGCGCTGCGGAATGGGCGAGAAAGTGAGAGAGTCCGAAGGTATCCCGCCAAGACGCGAAGACGCCAAGAAAAATATAATTTAGACAGAGCCTGCCCTGAGCGTAGTCGAATGGGATAACGGGATAGACAGGATTTAATGGTGACAGAAATAAATGATGTAAACCACGAAGGCCACGAAGATCGTGAAGGAAAGAAAAGAAAAAATAACCACGGATCCCGATGGAGTACTCAAGACAGTTGTCACTGATGGTATGGATTAAAGAGGATTGGATTATACTGTAAACTTTCGCACTTTTGTTAATGAATTAAGCGGCTGGAGCCAGGGCTTCCAGCAGGAACTCGAATTTTTTATCATGAACGGCAGAAACACCGAACATACATTTTATTCTTTCCCGCCAAAGCACACGGCGGAGACAGG
>JAKQBU010000016.1 GCA_029573975.1 Planctomycetota bacterium | reverse complement strand
GGTCCCTGGTCGATAATTTTGCGTACCTGGTCGTCGGTGAGGTTTCGGGAGGCGGCAATCGAGTGGACCATATGGCGGTAGAGGTCGTCGAAGAGGCGATTGAATTGCTGGCGTTCCTGGGGAGAGGGGCCGCTGCGGGTGAGGGTTTCGCCGGCGGATTTATAATCGCCGATCTGAATCATGTCGGCCTGGATGCCGAGTTTGTCGAACAGATTTTTAAAATACAGGGTCTCGCCCGCCAGGCCCGCCAGCATCAGGTTGGCCGAAGGGGTCATGGCAACCTGGTCGCAGCCGCAGGCCAGCAGATAGGAAGACTGACCGGCCTCTTCGAGATAGGCATAGGTTTTTTTACCGGATTGGCGCAGGGCGGCCAGGGCGGTACGCAGCTCATCCACCTGTGACCAGCTTAGCGCCGGCTCCTCGATGTTGAAGAGGACCCCGGTAATGGCCTGGTCCCCGGCGGCCAGTTCCATCCGGTCCACCAGTTCCATCAGGCTGGTGCTGGTTTGGCCGGACAAGGCCAGCAAGCTGGGCGTGGCCCCTTCGGTAATCTGGCCGGAAAGACTGATTACCGCCATTTGCAGTTTTTGGGGGGTACTCTGGCCGGAGTCCCCTGCCGTGACGGCAGGATCTTGCCCCTGCACGGGCGGCTGGCACACCAGCAGCAACCCCCAGACCAGCGGCCCTACGGCCCAGGACAGGAGTTTATCAAAACATTGGTTTTTCCGCATATTATACTACCTCTGGTTAGCTATTGTTAATTTACTTATTTATAATATTTTATATCGGAAAAGACAACAGGAAACTATACGATGATGCCGGATGGAAAATCCTGGTCTATGGTTCATTTTATACTTATCATTTGTAGATTGCGCAAATAATTAATCTGGTTA
The DNA here is from genome assembly GCA_029573975.1 of Planctomycetota bacterium. Next base: position 1,708 of record JAKQBU010000016.1, on the reverse strand, counting down.
TTTTGATATTTTGTTAATAATATTCACATAGAAAACGGATTTTAGGATTCTTTGGCCCAACTTGGGTATCGTTTTGGTGTCTTACTGGATTATTTTACTAAAATAAGCATTGCCAATAGGTTAAGAAAGGAAATGATTATGCCGCGGCCCAACTTTCGATTTGTTCGAATCACGGGTTTGGGACTGGTTTTTGCCATTTTGATGGGGGCCTTTCCCTGCATGGCGGATGAGCCGCTACCGCCGTTACCGCAGGAGTCGAAAGAGCAGAAAGACGCCCGGATGCAGTGGTGGCGGGAGGCACGTTTCGGCATGTTCATTCACTGGGGGCTGTTTAGTGTGGCTGGCGGAGTGTGGAACGGGCAGGAGATTCCCGGCTTTGCTGAGTGGATGATGAGTGAGGAAAATGCCAAAATCCCGGTTTCAGAGTATCGGGAGTTGGTTCACCAGTTTAATCCCGTTCAATTTGACGCCCGGGAATGGGTGCGAACTGCCAAAGACGCCGGTGTGAAGTATATCGTCCTGACCAGCAAGCATCACGACGGCTTCTGCCTGTTCGATTCGAAATATACTGATTATGATGTGATGTCCACCCCTTTCCAGCGGGATATTCTCAAGGAACTCTCCGACGAGTGCCATAAGCAGGGGATGCGGATCGGATGGTACTATTCGCAGCTTGACTGGAGTTTCCCGGAGGCGCAGGGTAAGAGATCGCCGGATTATGGCCCCAGGCTGCCGGAGCTGATTGAACTAGTCAACAACCATACGCGGGAAATCACCGGCAACTACGGCAGGATCGATGTGCTCTGGTTCGACGGTGAATGGATGGATGCCTGGACCGAGTCAGACGGCCGGCGGCTGTACCAGCGTTTGCGCCAGGACCATCCCGACCTGATTATCAACAACCGTATCGGCAAGGGGCGCCAGGCCAAACCCGGTGAGCATGACACCCGCGAATATGCCGGCGACTTCGGCACGCCCGAACAGGAAATTCCCGCCACCGGCATGCCCGGCTACGACTGGGAGACCTGCATGACCATGAACGATAGCTGGGGATTCAAAAAGAACGATCATAACTGGAAACCGGCGGAGGTCCTGATTCGCCAGTTGGTCGATACCGCCAGCAAGGGCGGCAACTATCTCTTGAATGTGGGTCCCACTCCGGAAGGGATAATCCCCCCGCCCAGCGTTGAACGGCTGGAGGCGATGGGAAAATGGCTGAAAGTCAACGGCGAAAGTATTTACGGCACTTCCGCCGGCATCTTTCCCAAACTAGACTGGGGCCGCTGCACGGTAAAGCCGGATAAGCTGTACCTGCATATATTTGACTGGCCGGCCGACGGCAGGCTGGTGGTGCCGGGCCTGAAAAATGAGGTAAAAAAAGCGTACCTGCTGGCGGATAACCAAACTAAGTTGAATGTTACCGTTGAAGATAAAAATCTGGTTATCACCCTGCCGGAAAAACCGGTCGATCCGGTGGATACCGTAGTGGTCCTGAAAACCAACGGTGAACCGCAAGTAATGGCGGCAGATATTAAATAATTCATGTGAGAAGGTATTATGCAATCGCGAAAGGAGATGCCAATGCGGCAGATGTGGACTGGAATGGTAATGGGCGGGATGGTGTCGGTAATGCTGATGGGCGGGCTTTTGTTCGGCGCGGATAAGAAAAAGGATGCACCGGCTGTGGACCCTTTTAAGGAGACGCCCC
>JAKQBU010000626.1 GCA_029573975.1 Planctomycetota bacterium | reverse complement strand
GGGCATGATGATGTTTCAGCTCGCCGGTCAGGAAGAAATCGCAGTTGTTGTTGATCACACTGCGCAGCAGCGTGCCGCAGGAACCGGCGCCCACGGCGGCCCGTTTGACGCGGCCTTTTTGCGGGCCGATGATACCGACGACTTTAACTTGAAAGGTTTTTTTGATTTTTTCGATCAGCGCCGGGATGGCAACTGGTTTGGCCAGGTCGCCGAAACGGCCCAGCCCTGTTGCCGTTGGAGCGTTTCGCAGCGGGATCAGGTCGTAGGCCACTTCTTCGTAGGGATGGGCGGCCAGCATGGCCTTTACTACGGCGGGGATTTTCGCAACCGGCACGATGGTTTCGAATTTGATTTCCTCCACCTGCTCGAAGCTGCCGGGTTTGCCGATAGCGGGCCGGCTATAGGGGCCGCACTGAAAGGTGCCGGTGCCGGGGGCGCGGAAGCTGCACTTGCTGTACTTGCCGGCTGCTCCGATATTGCCGGCGCCGGCGGCGAAGATGGCCTCGCTGACCTTTTCCACATCGGCAACGGGTATGAACACAATCAGCTTGCAGTTGACCGAATCGGCTGATTCGACCGGCTGGAGGGGTTGGGGATTTTTTATGCCGACGATCTCCGCCAGCAGGTCATTGATCCCGCCCTTGACCGAATCCAGGGCCGTATGGGGGGAGTAAATGGCGATGTTGGAACGAATGGCCCGATGGATCAGAGGGGCGGAATCCCGGCCGGCGATGATTTTTTTCAGCGGCTCCCAGATGGGCGGATGATAGGCGATAATCAGGTCGATTTTTTTCACTTGAGCCTCCGCCAGGACCTCCGCCGTCAGATCAATGGTAAGGAGAACCTTTTTTATCTGCTGCTGGGGGTCCCCCGCCAGCAGACCAACATTGTCCCAGCTTTCCGCCAGCTCCGGCGGAGCGATTTGATCCAATACTTGGGTAATTTCCTGTAATTTCATGGCTCCTGCTCCTTCTGACATTCGGCTGCTACGGCGGACCGATATAAGTCATGCAGTTTTTGGTAGAGGGGGCCGGGTTTTTCATTGCCGACGGCATGTTTTTCGATGCGGGTGACGGGCATGAGTTCCATAATGCTGTTGGTGAGAAAGACTTCCGAGGCTTGCAGCAAATCCTGAATCGTCAGGGGTTTCTCTTCCACTTTTATCCCGTTTTGGCGGGCCAGTTCCAGCACCAGCTTGCGAATGATGCCGGGTAGCACCGGCGTCGCCAGTGGTGGCGTTAGGAGTACCTCATTATGGACCAAAAATACGTTGCTGATGCAGCCCTCGGCCAGATGGTTGGAGGTGGTGAACCACAGCGCTTCGCCGGCCTGTTTCCGCTGGGCCTGCTGGAGGGCCAGCAGCCGGTTAAAATAGTTAATGGTCTTGTGGCCGGCGGTAGGTTCATAGGGATTTTGCTTGTAGTCGCTGACAATGACGGTCATGCCCTTGTTATAGTATTCCGGCAGATAGGGAGTTAGCGGGGCGGCGGTGATGAACAGGGTGGAGGGGCTGGGGTTCTCTGGTAAGGCATTTTTGATATTGCCGCGGGTGAGGGTCAGGCGGAGGCGGGCATCGGTAAGCTGGTTTGCCCCCAGCAGTTCGCCAATCCCGTTTTCGATCTCCAGCTTTTGCTGGGTAACGGGGATATTCAGGGCCGCGGCGGAGTGAAAAAGCCGGTCCAGATGGTCGCCCAGCCGGAACACCCGGCCGCCATAGCTGCGCATGGTTTCAAACAGGCCGATGCCGTGCAGCAGGCCGGCGTCGTGGATGCTGACGGCTGCCTGATCCGAGTCGGCCAAGGCATGATTCAGAAATACATATTCGGTCATTCTCATAATCCAGTATATCTTGTTTATCGTTCGCTTTCCCGGCCCAGACCATACCATGAAATGGTGCGGGAATCAAGGCCAGCTTTGGAACCGGCAGGCCGGCTTTATTTGCCCCGCCGGTTGCCCCAGAGTTCTACATGGAGGCGCGGGCAGTAACGCAAGCCCTTTTCGAGACATAGCTGGGCCACCAGCAGACCGACAGTGTGATACTGCTTTTGAGTTCGGGCCTGGGGCATGAGCATAATACGGTCCCTGCTGACATGGCGAAGTTTCGCCAGAATCTGGTCCACCTCTTCCAGATCGGCCCGGTTTCCTACCACGAATTTAAGCTGATAGTCATGGTGGTCCATAAAATACTGGATGGCCTCGAGATTAAGGCGGCGGGCTTTATGGATGGGGGCGAATTCCGCGTACGGGCCGGTGTGGGGGATCGAATGGGCCAGCTTGGGGCTGATGCTGACCAGATCCGCGATTACCGGTCTGTATTGGGTGGCGGAGGTTTCCAGCGTAACATGCTTATTTTGATTTTTCAATTCCTGCAGCAGGCCGGGCAATTCCGGGGCAAGCAGCGGTTCGCCGCCGGTTACTACTATATGCGAACAATTAAAGGCACTGATTTGGTCCATAATTTGTTCGAGGGAAAGGGCCTGGCCCTGTTCGGCGCGGAGAGCATACGGGGTGTCGCACCAGAGGCAGCGGAGGTCACAGCCGGCCAGGCGGATAAAAACCGAAGGGACACCCGCCAGCCGGCCTTCGCCCTGGATCGAATAGAATATTTCACTGCTTCGTAAAGTCACGTACTTGTTTTCCCATACCTTTATGATTTCAGTTCGATTACCACCTTGCCGATGTGTTTTTGGGATTGGAGGTATTGGTAGGCCTGCTGGGCCTGCTCGAAGGGGAAGCTGCGGTCGATATGCGGGTAAAGCCCGGCGGATTCCCAGGCCCGGACCAGGCTGCGCAGTTCCTGGGTCGATTCCATAAAGATGCCGCGCACCGTTACCTGACGGGCCAGCATATGCCGGACGTTGATCGCACTATCCGTGCCTCCCAGCACCCCGATCAGGGCCACCCGGCCGCCATAGGCCGCCGCCTGAATGGATTTTGCCAGTGAGGCCCCGCCCACCACTTCGACGATAATATCCGCTCCATGACCGGCGGTGATTTCTTGAATGAGTTCGGGCCAGTTTTCCCGGGTGTAATCAAAGGTTTCCTGGACCTGGTATTTTTCCCCGACGAAGGCAGCCTTTTCCTGGCTGGAGGTGCTCAGGATAATGCGAGCGCCATGCAGTTTGGCGATTTGCAGGGCAAAGATGGACACCCCGCCGGTTCCGTGGACCAGAACCCAGTCGCCCGCCCGAACCCGGCCGTGCGTGACCACCGCCGACCAGGCGGTCAGGGCGGCGATGGGGAAGGTGGCGGCCTGCTTGAAGTTCAAATGGGATGGGATTTTCACCAGCGAGGCGGCAGGATAGGTGATTTTTTCCGCCAGTACCCCATCTACCCCATTGCCGCCGATGAAGGTTTTGGCCCATTCTTCCCGGAGCGTGCCTGCCGGCCAGCAGCGAAAGGGGGCATTGAGAACGCGATCCCCGGCTTTGAGTTCGGTAACATCCTGGCCCACTTTGGTTATCACGCCGGCCATATCCGAACCGGCGATAATGGGATCTTTTTTACCGTATTTGCCATTGGCTACCATCAGGTCGCGGTAATTGAGCGAAACGGCGTGTACCTCCACCAGGGCCTTACCGGGCGGCGGATCGGTAGGTTCGGGCCGATTGGCTAACGAGAGATTCTGAATCCCGGAGCCATCCGTTATATAACATTTCATGGTCAAGTCCTCCTGTATGGTTTACATGGTAGGAATGGGATCACATAACGCCTGAAGGTTTTCCCGCGGCGTGCCGACGGGGATTTCGCAGCCGGCGTTGACGAAATAGGGATTGCCGACTTTGTGGTAGATGTCCTGAAAACCCCGGCGAATCTTTTCGGGGGTGGAACGCATGACGGCATTGACCGGATCGAGATTGCCCGTCAGCGTAACGCGGGGGCCGAGGATTTTGCGGGCCTGTTCCATATCCACCATCCAGTCGCAATCGATGATGTTGATGTTCAACTCGGCAATAAAGGGCAGCAGATGATTGATATTGCCGCAGATATGCAGCCGGGCCAGACCGCCAGCCTGCTGAATGGCCTGGACGAGATTTTTTTCCCGCGGCAGTACCAGGCGCTGGTACATGTCGGGGGAAATCTGGCTGGCAATGGCATCGCCGATGCCGATGGTGTCAGCTCCCTCCTTGATCTGGGCGAGGGCGTAATCGATAGCGGTTTCGATGCAAAGGTCCATCAATTCGCCAACAAAGGTCTCATCGTCATACAGGTCCATCATAAAGTTCGTCACACCCCGCAGATCCGCGGCCTCAGCGGCCGGTCCCTCCACCCAGCCGGTGATAGAATACTTTCGCCAGCCGATTTTTTTGTAATCCTGGATGGCCTTCACCGTGTTCAACATGCGTTCACTTTGATAAGGGTCGGGCTTTGCCAGACGGGATAAATCCTTACTTTCCTCAAGGGGATGATGAAGGCAGCGGGGCACGGTATCCTGCAAATATTCAATTTTAGCCCCAAAACCGGTAGTCTCCCGCCAGGGATCGGACATCACGTCCAGTTGGTCGAAGCCGAAATCCTCCACCAGCCGGCGGTTGGCTTCCACCAGTACCTGATAATTACCGGCAAAATCCGCGTAGGAGGCGTTAATATGTTTGGCGGCAAAGTGCATCAAAATGGGTATGCGGGGTACACAATCCACTTTTTGGCCGTTTACCATCCCGAGATAACGCTCGTAGCTGTTCATTTGATTATCCTTTTCTGTAGGTAATTGGGTCGGTGAGGTTTGCCTCCTGGAAACCTTTCAGCCGCAACCGGCAGGAATCGCATTGGCCGCAGGCCCGGCCCTGTTCGTCGGGATCATAGCAGCTATGGGTAAGGGAATAATCCAGACCCAGTTCGTGACCGTGGGTGATGATCTGGGCTTTGGTCATGCGGATCAGGGGAGCGTGGACGTGGAAGGCTCCTTTTTTTCCAACCCCGGCGGCGGTGGCCAGATTCGCCAGGCTTTCAAAGGCGGAGATAAATTCCGGACGGCAATCGGGATAGCCGCTGTAGTCAACGGCATTGGCCCCGATGAAAATATCAAAGGCCCCGACAACTTCCGCCCAGCCCAGGGCCAGGGATAGCAGGATGGTATTGCGGGCGGGGACGTAGGTGGCGGGGATATGATCTTCCAGAAATTTTCCGGATTTGGGTACCTGGATATCCGCTGTCAAGGCGGAACCGCCGAACAAACGCAGGTCGAGAGTAATGACTTTATGGTCGGTAATCCCCAGCTTTTGTACCACCTTGCGGGCGGCCTCCAGTTCGCAGCTATGCCGCTGGCCATAGGATACGGTCAGGGCATGGAGCTGAAAGCCCTGTTCGAGGGCGATGGCGGCGGCGGTATAGGAATCCAACCCGCCGCTGAGCAGGACGATTGCCCTGGGCCGGGGAGGCGAAATAATCTTATTTATTGATTTTCTTGTCATTCCTAACCTGGGTGATTAAACTATATCTCTATATATAAGAATGTATTGATTTATAACCAGTTAGTGGAGCACAAACAATAGATGAGTGCAGCCGGCCCGTTGGAAACTTTCGCAAATCCGTGCCCGGAAAGGGATTATGAGATAAATATTGATTGCCCGGAATTCACCAGTGTCTGTCCGCGTACCGGCCAGCCGGATTTCGGCACGATTCATATTTGCTATATACCGGATCAAGTTTGCCTTGAGCTGAAATCCCTGAAATATTATCTGCAAGGGTACCGCAATCAGGGGATTTTTTACGAGGCGGTCACAAATAAGATACTGGATGATCTGGTCAAGGCGTGCCAACCCCGGCGAATGAAGATTACGGCTGATTTTTCTGCGCGGGGCGGGATCACCACGAGTGTAAAGGCTGAATATCCCTGAGATTAAAGCAATTTAGCGAAACTGGAATCATATACGTTTATTATGAGGTAGTAATATCTATGAGTAGAAAAGTAACCCGTCGAACGTTCATTAAGCAGGCGATTACCGGCAGTATCGCGTTTCCCCTGATTATGCCCCGTTTGAACTTTGCCCAGTCCGCCAACGGCAAGCTGCAGCATGCCTGTATCGGTGTTGGCGGGATGGGGGGCGGGGATATGGGATGCCTGCTGGCCAGCGGCAAGCTGGACGTGGTGGCGATCTGTGATGTGGATGAAAATAATCTGAATCAGGCGGCGGCGGGGCTGCCCAATGCCCGTAAGTATCGTGACTGGCGGGAATTGCTGGAAAAAGAGGGGGATAAAATCGATTCCGTCAATATCTCGACCCCCGATCATATGCATGCCCCGATCGCGATGGCGGCAATCAAGAAAGGCAAGCATGTGTATTGTCAGAAGCCGCTGGCGCATGAGGTGTATGAAGCCCGGCAGATGACCCTGGCGGCGCGGCAGGCGAAGGTGGTAACGCAGATGGGGATACAGATTCATTCGCATGTGGCGTATCGTATGGCGGTGCAGATGCTCCGGGATGGGGCCATCGGCAAGGTTAAGGAATGGCATTCCTGGAGCAGCGCACCCTCCTGGCCGCAGGGCGGACTAACGCGGCCGGAAGGGGAGGATCCGGTACCGGCGAGCCTGGACTGGGATTTATGGATCGGGGTAGCACCGATGAGACCTTATAAGACCGGGGTTTATGCGCCGTTTAACTGGCGGGCGCGGCAGGATTTCGGGTGCGGGGCGATGGGAGATTTCGGCTGTCATATATTTGATCCGGTGTTTACTTTCCTGAAGGTGGGAGCGCCGACGAGTGTGCTGGCGGAGATATCCGGGATCAATGATGAGACCTGGCCGGGCTGGGAGATTATTCATTATGAATTTCCCGGAACGGAAATGACGGTGGATAAGACCATTAAGGCGACGTGGTACGACGGGGGCAAACAGCCGCCGCGGGAGCTGGCCCAGATGCCTGCCGATATGCCGATGCCCGCCCAGGGATCCATACTGATTGGCGAGGAAGGGGTGCTGTTAATACCGCATGTAGCAGGTCCCCAACTGTTCCCGGTGGAGAAGTTTAAGGATTATAACCGGACAAAGCTGGAGGAAAAGCAGGTCGATCATTACGGGCAATGGGTTGATGCCTGCCTGAACGGCGGTAACGGCTCGACGAATTTCGATTTTTCCGGACCAATGACCGAGGCGGTGTTGCTGGGCAATGTGGCGAACCGGTTTGCCGGTAAACCGCTGGCATGGGATAGCCAAAACCTGTTGTTTACCAATGTTCCTGAGGCCAATCAGCTTCTGCGCCGAACATACCGGGAAGGCTGGCAGGAAATCTAATTATCTGAAAATTAAAAACTTATGATTGAAAAAGGGTCTTGCTGCAAAATTCATATAGTTGACCCATTATATCTTATATAGAATGTATAAAAAAAAGCGAGAGAAAGAACTTTAGCACTCTCTCTCTCTCTCGCCCAAAGGAGGAGGAAAATGACTTATTTAGTCTGCTAAATACTACACTAAAATCGGCTCGGAAGCAAATAAAAATACATATTTTTTTCTAAAACAGGAAAAATTTTTCCCACTTTTTGCCAGGTAATTCCTAAAAAACCATAACGTACCTTATGATCGATGTTTATGAAGATCCGGAAGGATGACGGAATCCGGTCGTTTATCCTCACCTCGCTTGTGGAATTACGGGAGTCAATCAATCATAATATCATATTTCGCAATGATTTAACGATTAAACTGGAGTAAATGATTCCCAGCGGCCGATAAATAAATACATGTCATTTGTTGAATCAGCAGGAAATATAAAATCGGTAGAAAAATGAAGCTTATTATTTCTATTATCTTGTTAATAATAACTTTAGGTTTGCTTCCCGGCTGCCAGCCGGTTAAGTATTCCTCCGCCCAGGAGGCGAAATACCGCAAACCGGTCATCGCGGTTTCCAGCTTTGAAAACCGCGCTGCGGGCAAAACCCGGTGGAAACTCGGCGACGATATGGCGGATCAGCTTATCGAGCGGCTGATAGAGACCCGGCGTTACACGGTTCTGGACCGGCAGTCGCCCAAGTCCTTTTTCCGCCGCGGCAGCGAAACCAGCCGGACCAATCCGGTTCAGTACACCATCAAAGGCACCATAACGGATTTCGGTTTTATTGAATCCGGCGACGGCATGAAGCGGGTCCTCGCAGGCGACTGGTTCGGGAAAAACCGGTATGCGTTTATCGGCGCGACCTTGTATGTTCTGGACGCCCAGGGCGGACAAATCCTGGCCAGCAAACGGCTGGATGCCAAAGTGAAGGCGGGTAAAGTTCCCAATCCCAAAAAAGAAAAAAACAAGGTAAAAGACAGTTACGATACGATGGCCTTTGGCAGTAATGTCTTTTACCAGACTCCCATGGGGCAGGCGACCGCCAGGGTTCTCGACCAGGCGGTCCATGAAATTGTGCAGGCGATTTCCGAACAGCCCTTCCAGCCGAAGGTCTCCTCCGTGCTGAACGGCCAGGTGATCATCAACGGCGGCAAGGACCGCCGGATGGAAGTGGGCCGGGAATATGTGGTGCGTCCCAGGGCGCAGGCTATTACCGATCCGGATACCGGCGATATTTTGGGCAATGTGACCGGCGAGGTCATCGGGCGAATTCGCATAACCCAGGTTACCGAGAAATATTCCATCGCCACGATCCTGTTCGGCGAGCAGTTCGAGCCGGGCCAGACCCTCTTTCCCGCCAATCCCCGGGATCCGGCGGTGCTGCCCAAAGCCCCCGTGGTTCGCAGCTACTGAGTGCCGCCCGGCAAACGGCAGCGGCGGCGGCTCGGGAAAGAAGATCGCGGTTTTCGCTGAACGGGGGGATTCCGTGATAAAAAAACGCCCGGGAGATTGGGAGTCAACCCGGACGTCTGCATAAGAACATAAAACTTGGGAACACTTGAGTAGGTCTATATATATGGGACAGCGTATGCCGGGCAAAGTTACCCGGAAAAGCTGCCTGCCGCTATTTCTTTTTCACCTGGCGATCCTTTCCATGCCGTCTGCCGGAACCATTTACTGCGAACACCTTATAACGGGTGTTTATTCTGCGATTCGGTTCCGAAGCTAAAATCTCCGCGAACCGGTATTCCAGTACCAAACGGTTATATCATCTAGGGGTAAGAAGAGAATCCCGGATAAATAAAGTCCCGAGCCAGTTCCTTATTTACCTAAGCAAAAATTCTTCCACCGAGCCATATATCTATTTTTCTTCTACAAGGAAGCCGGCCTCTGTGCCCGGCTGTCCGGGACGAACCCGCTTGCCGGTCCCGACGATTCCTTTCTGTTTCTATTCTTCCGCTTTTTGTGCTGCCTGCCCCGGATTCGGGCCTGCAGAACACACTGTGACATCCTCACAACCAGTATATCGGATAAACCGGCCGCTTCCTTAAACTTTTTTTTGCAGAAACCGCCAAAAGTTGACATTGTCAGATCGGAAGAGCGT
>JAKQBU010000624.1 GCA_029573975.1 Planctomycetota bacterium | reverse complement strand
AAACGGCGTTCGCTGTGAAAAACGCCGGGGTATTTCATTCGCCATTCATTCCATTCCTTCGCCAACCTTCTTTTTTTCTTCACGGTAAATTCCCGGGGAGGTATGGGAACAAACCGCGATCCGCTCTTAAAATCAACCGCCGTCAATATTATTATAAATCAAAAAGCGGGGGGAGTGACCACTGAAATCCAGGTGGTTTCTTCATTGTCTGAACCGCTGGACAGGAGGGTCAGCGCCTGTCCATCAAAATAGATCGAATCCCCCGCTTCCACCAGGTAAATCATATCGCCGATTCCCACTCTCAACGCGCCGGTCATGACATAAATAAATTCCTCGGTGGGAATGGAAAGCTTGTTGCCCACGTTTCCCGTTCCGGGATTCATCCGGCCGAGGAAAGCTTCCATTTTGTGATCCAGACGGGAAGTCAGCAGTTCATACGTGATCCCGGCATCGGGTAAAAACATCCGCGGTCGCAGCTGGCTTTTTATCAGCGGGTGGGTCCGGTCCATCAGGTTTTGCGCCTCTTCCATGCCGCCGGTGGTGATGGAGGCTTCCGTCACAGCCCGCAGTTCATGCCCGTTGGCCGAGTCGAATTCTGACAGAAAATAGAGCATTTGCACGCCGAGGGCTTCGGAAATCCTGCGCAGTGAATCGAGAGAAACATTCGCTTTGTCATTTTCGACCTGGCTGATGAAAGAGGCCGTCAGACCGGTCCGTCTGGCCAGTTCCCGAATGCTCATGTTAACCTGTAACCGCTTTTTCTTAAGACGGCTGCTGATCATCGGTTGTGCAATTCCATTTTTATCTGCCATATTTTCCGCCATGCGTGTTCCTGATTGAGTTCCAAAATGACATGATTCAAAGCTCGTTGCTCATTTCTGCTGCGAAGCTGCCTGGACCAGTCTGGCAAAGGGCGCGGCCATCCGATCGTCAAAGTCACAATAGACTTCATAATAGCGATCGTAAACCGCCGCGGTCCGGCTGTCGGGGATGGTAATTTCAGGATTCTGCAGCCACTTTGTCTTGATTTCCTGAAAATCTTTAATCAGACCGGCTGCGTAGCCAGCCAGGAAGGCAATCCCCAGCGCGCCGCTGGCGCTGGGGTAATATTCCATCGGCTCCCTGAGGATATCCGTGACAATTTGCCGCCACAACTTGCTGCGCGCCCCGCCGGCGGTGGCGACGACCCGTTTCACCTGCGGCCGCACAGATTCAAAAGACTGGCGCATGTTGAAGCCGAAGGATTCAAGAATAGCCCGGTAAATATGAGCCGGGGTATGGCTGGGCGTAAAACCAATCATCGCCCCCCTGACATACGCGTTGGGCGTCGGTGTCCGGCGTCCCAACCAGTGCGGCAGCACAATCAGCCCATCCGCGCTGGGCGGCAGTCGGCCTGCCTGGGCGTCCAGCAGATCGTGCTTGCTCACCCCCATCCGCCCCGAAATGACCTCTTCCATCTGCCCGAATTGTTCGCAGTACCAGCGCACCAGGCGGCCGGCGGAAAGGATATTCGCTACCCAGGCCAGGGAAGCCTCGCCGCTGCCATCATCAAAATGAGGCCCCCCTGCCGATTGGGAGAGCGGCTTTTGCGCCAGGGTCAGCAGGCCGGTCGTGCCATACGAGACCATGGCATCGCCAACATCGATGACGCCGCAGCCCACAATCGTCGGAAAGGTATCTCCGGTACCGGCGATAACCGGGACCCCGGTCGGAAGACCGGTCAGGCGCGCCGCCTCG
>JAKQBU010000623.1 GCA_029573975.1 Planctomycetota bacterium | reverse complement strand
GGAGGCGGCTGGGGAATGGTCGAGATAGCGGGAGCCGCTGATGATGTCGGCGTCATCGTCCCGGATGGCGGCGAGGAAGTCAGGAATCTGGGCCGGTTCATGCTGGAGGTCGCAGTCCATGGTGATGAGCCAGTCGAAATTACAGCCGCAGGCGAAATTAACGGCGTCGATGATGGACTGACCATAGCCGCGATTATCGGCGTGGCTAACCAGACAGATGTCAGGCCGCTGGGAGAGTATGGCCTGGCTGTCATCGGTGCTGCCGTCATTGATCACCAGTACCTCGCAGGCGTAGGGATGCAGTATGTCGAGGAAGGTGGAAAGGTACTTCTGCTCATTATAGACCGGAACGGCCAGCAGAATTTTTTTATCTGTGTTCTGACAAATACCCATTTTACCAAGATCATAGCAGAAGGTTGTCGGAAGTCAACCGGCAGGGGGCCAATCGCCAGATATTGTTTTGAAGGGGGCGGTGGAAATTCTTGCCGGAAGAGGCAAAGGATGATATACTCTATCGTCCAATCGGTATCGAGATGGATGACCGGGAGATGAGCAGCCCGGTTGTTTGCTGTAACTAATTATATTTTACATAGTTAGGGAGTGTGTACGTGGCAAGAGAAGCGATTTTGACGTTAGAAGGCCGGGAGTACCGGTTTCCTGTGGTCGAGGGCACGGAATCCGAGAAGGCGATCGATATAACGAAATTACGGAATGAGACGGGCTATATCACGATGGATCCGGGGTATGGCAATACGGGATCGTGCTTCAGCAATATTACCTATATTGACGGGGAGAAGGGGATCCTGCGTTACCGGGGGTATGATATCGAGGAGTTGGCGGAGAAGAGCACGTTCATCGAGGTGGCGCAGTTGCTGATCTGGGGGGAACTGCCCAGCCAGGAGCATCGTCAGATTTTTTCGAGTTTGCTAACGGACAATGAGATGCTGCATGAGAATTTGAAGAATCATTTTGAGGGTTTTCCGTGGGGAGCGCATCCGATGGCGATGCTCTCGGCGATGATCAATGCGCTGGGGTGCTATCATGCGGATTTGGGGATGCCGGAAAGCCATGAAGACATGATGTCGGTGACGGCGCGGCTGATGAGCAAGGTGCGGACGATCGCGGCGTTTTCATACAAGATGCTGCGGGGCCAGCCGTTTATCTATCCGGATCCGCATAAGCGGTACGTGGCGAATTTTCTGCATATGATGTTTTCGGTGCCGCATTTGCGGTATGAGGCCAGCCCGACCATCAACAAGGCGATTGATACGATCCTGGTGTTACATGCCGATCATGAGCAGAATTGCAGTACCTCTACGGTGCGGATGGTGGCCTCGTCGGGAGCGAATGTGTTTGCGTCGGTGTCGGCGGGGGTGTCGGCGTTGTGGGGGCGGCTGCACGGCGGGGCGAACCAGGCGGTGATCGAGATGCTGGAGCAGATCCATACCGGCCATCTGGAGGTGAAGAAATGCGTGGAGATGGCCAAGGACAAGAACAGCCCGTTTCGGCTGATGGGATTTGGGCACCGGGTGTACAAGAATTACGATCCGCGGGCGAAAATACTGAAGAAGATCTGCCATGAGGTCTTTGCCGAGATGAAGCGGAGTGACCCGCTGCTGGATATTGCGCGGGAGCTGGAAGAGATCGCCTTGCAGGATCCGTATTTTGTGGAGCGGAAGCTGTATCCGAATGTGGATTTTTACAGCGGGCTGATTTTGCGGGCAGTGGGGATCCCGACGAATATGTTCACGGTGCTGTTTGCGATCGGGCGGCTGCCGGGCTGGATTGCGCACTGGCGGGAGGTGTCGGAGATCGTGGGCGGGCGGATTTCGCGGCCGCGGCAGGTGTATATGGGAGCTACCCGGCGGCATTATGTTCCGCTGGAAGAGCGGAAATGATAGGTATATGAGATGAAACGACTGGCGAAATATTTCGGCAGTGGGCTGCTGTTTCTGATTCCGATGGCGCTGACGGTTTATATTGTGTATTGGCTTTTCAGCACGATAGACAACCTGGTGCGGAAGCTTGCGGAACTGTTTCATATCGAGATTACCTCGCCGGGCGTGGGAGTGGTGATCACGCTGGTGGTGATTCTGCTGGTTGGATTCTTTAGTTCGCTGTTTATTACGCGGCCGGTGCTGCTGCTGGTGGAGAAGATGTTCGGGCGGCTGCCGTTAATCAAGCTGATTTATTCGTCGATCAAGGATTTGATCGGGGCGTTTGTGGGGGAGAAGAAGAAGTTTGATCAGCCGGTGCTGGTGACGCTGATTCCGGAGGGGAAGGTCAAGGCGCTGGGATTTATTACGCGGAATTCGCTGGATTTTCTGGGTTTGAAAGGTGAGGTGGCGGTGTATTTTCCGCAGAGTTATAACTTTGCCGGCAGTGTACTGATTGTGCCGCGGGGGCAGGTGCAGCCTATTGATGCGGACAGTTCGGATGTGATGGCCTTTATTGTCTCGGGCGGCGTGAGCGGCGGGGTGGGAGAAGAGAAGCAGGCATGTTTACCGGATTGATCGAACGGGTGGCTCCTATTCAGTCGGTGGCGACAACGGGATTCGGCAAGCGGCTTGGGATTGCGCTGGGGGATCTGGCGGACGGGGCAAAATCAGGCGACAGTATATGTGTGAACGGGGTCTGCCTGACGATCAGCCGGCTGGCGGGGGACCTGGCGGAATTCGAAGTGATGGCGGAGACGCTGCGGGTGAGCACGCTGGGTGGACTGAAGGTAAACGATGCGGTGCATCTGGAGCGGGCGTTGGCGCTGGGGGGCCGGCTGGGGGGGCATCTGGTGCAGGGGCATGTGGATGGGATTGGTACGATTAACCAGATTGATACGGCGGGGAGGAACCGGACGATCTGGGTGGCGGCGGAGGAACGGATTCTCAAGCAGATGATTCCCAAGGGATCGGTGGCGATGGACGGGGTAAGCCTGACGATTGTGGAAGTGCAGCGGGAGCGGTTCAGCGTGTCTTTGATACCGACGACTTGGCAGGAGACCAACTTACGTGAGCGAAAGAAGGGGGATCGGGTGAATCTGGAGACGGATTTAATCGGGAAATGGATTAGCCGGCGTCTGGATGAAGTGCTGGGCGACGGGAAAAAAGGAGGCGGAGTTAGTTTGGAGAAATTGCGGGAATTGGGATTTTAACTGGATTCATTCCCTTCGTTTTTATATAATATAAAGTCAGAGAAGCAGGAAAAACGGCGGGCTGGGTTATAGGCCCTTACCGTTTTTTTGTTTTTTAGGTATGATTGGCACAGCTATGAATAAGAATAATGTACCCGTGATTGGAATTACGATGGGCGATCCGGCGGGGATCGGGCCGGAGATCATCGTGAAGGCCCTGGCGGAGCCGGAGATCCGGCGGCGGGGGAGGTATGTTATTTATGGGTTCAATGAATTGCTGGCCTATGCAGCGGATATGGCGGAGATTGATGTTTACTGGTGGCGGGATCAGCATGAGCGGATCACGCGGAATTATCCGCAGGGGGTGGTGGTGGCGGATTATGATGATATCAACTGGCTGAGCAGCAATGTGAAGGAGCCGAGCAAGGCGGGGGGGCAGGCGTCGATGCGGTTTGTGATGGATGCGCTGGAGGATGCCAAAAGCGGCAAGATTGACGCGTTGGTGACGGCGCCGATCAGCAAGGAGTCGTGGCATCAGGCGGGATTTAAGTATCCGGGGCATACGGAGCTGCTGACGGAGAAGTGCCGGGCGAAGCGTTCGGCGATGCTGTTTGCGGGGGGTCCGTTCCGGGTGGTGCTGGCGACGATCCATGAGGCGCTGTTTGAGCTGCGGCACCGGTTTACCATCGGGCGGGTGTTTGACCCGATTGACCTGGTGAACGATGCCCTGAAACAGTGGTTTGGGATCGAAAAGCCGAAAATCGCGGTGGCGGCGCTGAATCCGCACGCGGGGGAGGCGGGGAAATTCGGGGACGAGGAGAAGCGGATCATCGCTCCGGCGATTTTGATGGCCCAGGAGGTGGGGATCAATGTGGAGGGGCCGTTTCCTGCCGAT
>JAKQBU010000009.1 GCA_029573975.1 Planctomycetota bacterium | reverse complement strand
GTCAAAATCCCGTGAGAAATGCGGGTTAGGCACCCGCCGCAACACAGGGCCGGACCAGGGAATTAAAGGCGTTGACTATGGCGGTGAACGAGACCGGAAACGGCAGCAACCGGTAGGTGCGGTTCTGCAGGAAGGATTCTTCCAGCATGAGGTTTCCTTTGGGGGAAAAAATCAAAAGAGGAAGACGAACGGAACCGGCCTCGATCTCCAGATTCTTATACTGGAGAGTCAATGCTTCCCGCTGCCGCTCGGTGTGAATATGAAGGATACCGATATTGGGGGAATCCGGCTCCTGATATTGTGTCAGGCGGCGGCAAAATATCCGCAGGGCGTCCAGCTCCGGCTGGGGGCCGAGATACAAGGGTCGGAACGGCTCGTGGAACCGGGCCGCCAGATCATCCGCCCAGCGGGTCCAGAGGTCTTGCTTGGAAAAACAGAGCATGGTCAGTTTCATATCATCGGTCTGAACTGGAATTTTTTCTTCCACCCATTGGAAAAATTCCGGCCGTACCTGGAGTGCGTGCGCAAAATCTTCCGTGGGATATAAGAACCGGTTGCCGCTGGTACCCAGCAGCAGGGCCTGGGCCAGGCGGTTGGCCAGGGCCAGCGGAAGGACATCCTCCGGGGACAGGCTAGTACCTTTGCGGATATCCTCCGGTGAAAGAGAATGGTGAGCGATCGGATGCAGTAAATCAGCCGGAAAATTCCAGGCGCGAAGAATATGCTCGGCCGCTTCGGCATGATTTACCAGCAGCATTTGCGATTCGACCTGTTCCAGCGGGAGCTGCCGTTGTTCGGCTGTTTTCAAAACCTCCCCATACCGTTCGCCCAATACCTCCGCATAGATCAGTTGCCCGACATCATGCAGCAATCCGGCCGTAAACGCCGCCTCTATTTGCGGTTCTTTGCGGCCCAGGCAGCGGGCAAGCTCGGCGGCGATGAATCCAACGGCAATGGAATGTTCCCAAAATTGCGGCAGGTCGATTTGCCTGCCCGCTTCCATCTGGCTAAACTGATCGAGCACTCCGATATTCATTACCATCTGGCGAATTTGCGTTAATCCGATTCGCATAACCGCCTTGCTGATGGTTTCCAGCGGCTCGCCCCGGGAATAGACGGCGGAATTGGCCAGCTTCAAAATCTTCAAGGAAATGGCGTGATCCTGCCTGATGACATTCGCTACGCTTTCGATGGAACAGCGGGGATTCTGGGTGATTTTCAGAACCTGGGCCACCGTGGAAGACATTCCTTTCAATTCCCAGCCGGCGTCAAGCAGGGCATACATTTCCGAAGGGGAGGCAATCGGTTTTATCTCTTGGATGGTTTTCGCTGGTGCGGAGGAGTCGCAGGGACAGTCATTTTTCTTCCGAATTGGATTGGCAAATGGTTCCGGAGAAGATTGGCGCATCGGCGGAGCTTTGGACTCTGTCCCCGCAGAGAACGTTTTTTCCTGAATCGCTTCCGGGCCGGATGAGTTTTCGCCAGACGGGAAATCCCAAAAAGCCGCCGGGAAAGAAACGAACGGCCGGGACTGGTCCAGTTCGCGGTCCATCGCCTGGAGCAATCCGGTTATGCTGTGGGGAAAAGGATCCTCTTTCCTTTCGGGATGCGGAGGCAGACAGGTTTTCAGAATATCCGGGTACTGGTCGTGGATGTCGCGCAAAAGCCTGGTTTTCTCCGCGGAAACCTGCAGGAGCCGCCGAACTAGTTTGAGCAAGTCCTGATATTGCAGAGCCCGCCGGATATTGACCAGCAAATCCAGCCCGTTGCAGGGCTTTTGCAGAAAGCGATAGACTTCCACCTCGTTCACTGCCCGCAGCGCCGCTTCGGAGCTGGCCTGACCGGTCAGGAGCATGAGTATCGTTTCCGGATATTTTTGTTTAACCTGCATCAAAAATTCCGATCCCGGCATGCCCGGCATCCGCTCATCGGAAACAATCACATCGACCGGCTGCTTTTCCAGCATTGCCAGCGCTTCCTCCGCGGAAGCCGCACTTAAAATCTCATATTTTTCCTTTCGCAGGAGATGCTTCATGGCGCTGGTAATATTGGGTTCGTCATCGACAAACAAGACCCTCTTGCTCATTGGTTTTTCCCCTCCGCGTCCGCTCCTGCAACGGCCGTCCTTTGCCAGGCAGGAACCCAGCCTATGCCCATGCGGGCGGGACCGGGATGGGTTCCAGGTGTTTTTGAAGGTATGATAGATATTACCCAAGCCATATTTTTCGCTTCCCTTTCGAATCG
>JAKQBU010000620.1 GCA_029573975.1 Planctomycetota bacterium | reverse complement strand
GGAGGCGGGGGGAGTCGAACCCCCGTCCCGAGACGTTTCAGAACGAGTTTCTACGTGCATAGTCGATCTTTTAAGTTTCGCCGCGGAAGACTCCGCTCGACAGGATTCTACTTTGGCTAGTCCGACAATTTTCTCACCGATACCGTGCCGAACAGCCGGTACCGGCCAGCCCACTGCTGTCGCTCACATCCGCTAGCGGGCGTCGCGGTGTGAACGGGCGCCTTATTTAGGCAGCCATGCGTAACTGATTGTTCGCATTTACGTTTTTTTGCCAGATGATTAACCAGGCCAACTGACATCCTGGACACGCGGCTCGAACCTCAACTCGTCCGGTCGAAACCTTTCGCCCCCATATTCTTATGTCAAAGAGCTTCTGCTTAACTATACAGGGGATCGGAGGATTTGGCAAATGAGAAACGAATTTCCCGCATAAATTAGTGGAAATAACCCATTAAAAAGCGATGGGACCGCCCCTCCAGCGGCCCCATGCATTATGGTATCAAAAAATGACCCTTTTCTCCTCACGGCCATCTTTGTAACCAACACTATAAATACGTTAATACGGACGATTTCAACTTGTCAAACACAGGTTTCAGAACTAACAGAATGCCTTCAGAATACTATTTTTGCATATATCGGTACTAAAAAACTATTCCAAAGAATCAATTTGAACACCAGATTGGACAAATGAATCTATATCCTGACTACGCTCAAATTGCCAAAGATGAAGGAATTATTGCAAAATCTGTGCCGATAAATCGATGTTTTGGTTAATTGCCGGCGAAACAATCGTAAGTGCATTGAAATGATGGATTTACCAGATTCCAGTCTCAAAAAAACTATGAAGGGACTAAGCGGAAGGTCGGAATATACGATGTTTTTTTGAAACACGATTCTTCCGGTTCGAAAGATTTAATATGTAAGATTTTGTAAAATAAATACTTATGATGTGACTGGGAAAATCCATGCAATCCTCATAAACGTACAAAAAGCAACAAGTGCTATAACACTTGTTTTTCTGCATACAGACTATCAGAGGAGAGACTATCATGTATCAAATCAAGGAGCGAGGGGCCTTTGGTAATGGTAGTATAGATAAAATGTATATGATTTGGTAATTTGTCGCAAGGATAACAGGTTGTGGAGTAAATGAAACTTGATAATTCCCTGATATTCCAGTAATTATTGCCGTTTTGTTTGACAGAAGCGTATCCAGGTGATATACTTTTATGATTTCGGACTAATGTAAATTTTTGAATGTAACCATATAAAAATTTCAGGTACCAAGTGGCCAGCTATATTGACGAAACACAAATCCAGCAGATTCTGAATTCCATTAGTATAGTAGAGATTGTCAGTCAATATGTTGCGCTCAAGCCCAAAGGCAGGGAGATGGTGGGTTTGTGTCCTTTTCATCAGGATCATAAACCTTCTTTATATGTAAATCCCTCGAAACAGATATTTAAGTGTTTTTCGTGTGGAGCAGGGGGGGATGTTATAAAATTTATGATGCTCAAAGAGCTTTTATCATTTTCCGAAGCGGTACAATTGCTGGCAGATCGTGCGGGAATCCAGATTACGCAGCGACAAAGCCCAGCGGCCGATAATGTTGACCGGAATCAGATGGAGCAGCTTAATCGCTGGGCCGCCCAGCATTTCCGCCGAATGTACGATAACCCGATAACCGGAAAGATTGCTAGAGATTATGTCGCTTCCCGAGGGATAAGCGAAGAGGTGTCGCGGCGGTTCGGTTTAGGCTGGGCGCCCGAGGAATGGAGCTGTCTGGCCGATGCCGCCCGTAAAGATAGTCAAAATATGGCTGGATTGACCCAGGTGGGCCTGTTGATTGCCAAGGAACAGGGTGGTTACTATGACCGGTTCCGGCAGCGGTTGATGTTTCCGGTGCTGGATGCCCTGGGCCGGGTGATTGCTTTTGGCGGGCGGACTCTGGGGGATGACCCTGCCAAATACCTCAATAGCCCGGAAAGTCCGATATTTATCAAGAGCCGGGCTTTGTATGGGCTTCATGCCGCCAAAGATGCCATCGTCAAGGAACGGCTGGCGGTGATTGTGGAAGGCTATACGGATTGCCTGATGGCGCATCAGCAGGGGGTGAAAAATGTTGTGGCAACGCTGGGGACCGCGTTGACGGCGGACCATGTCCGGGTGTTGTCCCGGTATGCGGATCGCATAGTGCTGGTTTTTGATTCCGATGAAGCCGGCCAGAGAGCCTCGGACCGGGCGGTGGAGATATTTCTGTCGCAAAACGTGGAATTGCGGCTGACAACGGTTCCGGAAGGTAAAGATCCCTGCGATTTTCTTCTGCTGCGGGGAGGCGAGGCCTTTTTGGATCTCATTGCCAGAGCTACCGATGCCCTGGAGTATAAATGGAAAGCCACTCGCCAGCGGGTGGAGCAATCGGATACGATCAACGGCCGGAAGCGCGCGATGGAAGATTTCATGGCTCTGGTGGCCCGCACCAGTTCGCTGGGGAATATGGACAGTATCAGCCGTGGTTTTCTGATCAACCATATTGCCAAACTTGTGGCCATGCCCGCCGAAGAAGTGCATCAGCGAATCCAGCAACTGCAAAAAAAGGTATCGGCACGGACGCAGGTCAGAGGGACTGAAGATACATCCCGCGAAGACAGCCGAAGCCGTTCCTACCGGCAAATTCTGGAAGTGCTGCTGAACCGGCCGGATTTGTTTCCGGTTGTGCAGCCGGTCCTTGCCCAGCCGAATGAGATTGCCCATCCGGATCTTTTTCCGGTGGCGCAGCGGCTTTGGCAGTATTGCAGCCAGGGGGGCAGCGGCAAGCTGAGTGAAATTCTGGCCGGCTGTGAAAGCGTCGAATTATGCAATCGAATGACCGATATGTCAGAGGAGGGGGCCGCCCGCGGCAATTATGAGAGTACGCTGGCGGGGGCTTTGCGGAATCTGGAGCGAATCAAAGAAGAGGACGTTCGCCGGGAAGTGAAACAACTGGTATCCTCAGCTTCCGAGAAGTATGGGGAAGATGCCGAAACGGCGATGTTACTGGATTATCAATCCAAATGGGTGCCGGACCCACGGAGAGTCGGCCTCAAGTAGGATAGGCGTTTTTTTACAGGAGTATAGCGCTTTGGTAAAAAATAATACTAAAGATCAGGTGGTGGACGACGGCTTGAAAGCCCTGGTGGAAAAAGGGAAAGAACGGGGATTTCTTACCTTTGAAGAGATGAACGATGAATTGCCCGACGATAATATTTCGCCGGATCGTCTGGATAGTCTGCTCATGACGCTGGATGATTTGGGGATCGATCTGATTGATGAAGCCGATGTAGAAAAGCGGGAAGGGGAGGAACGTGCTGAAGAAGAGGTCGAAGATCAGGATGCCCGTCTGGAAGCGGTGCTGGTGGGAACCGAGGAGAAACGGATTGACGACCCGGTGCGCATGTATTTAACGCAAATGGGTGAAATCCCGCTGTTGACCCGCGAGGAAGAAATTTCCCTGGCCAAAAAGATCGAATTGACGCGGATGGCGTTCCGGCGGAAGGTGCTGGAAAGCGAACAAAGCATGAATTCGGTGATATCGATTCTGGAGCAGGTCGAGGCCGGCTTGCTGCCGTTTGATCGAACCATGCGCATCTCCACCGCCAACAATAAGGAAAAAATGTCGGTGATGCGGCGGATTCCGGTCAATCTGGAAACCGTGCGCAAGATGATGAAACAAAATCAGCAGAGCTGGTGCAGGCTGGAGCAGGAAACGGATCCGGAGATTCGCCGTCAGATCAAGTTCCAGATGCGCCAGCGTCGGCGGCGTGCCGCCAGCCTGCTGGAAGAGCTGGCGGTCCGTACCAGCCGCGTGCAGCCGATGATGCTCAAGCTGGAAAATATCCTGAAGAAGATTGCGGTTCTGGAAGAATCCCAGGCCCATCCGGAAAAGGAAAATCTGAACGAAGAAGATTTGATGGTCATTCGGGAAGAGATGCAGGGTTTGAAGGAGCTGGTGCTGGAGGAGCCTGACCAGTTGCGTGCCCGCTGCCGGACGATCCGGAAAGTCTTCTCGGAATACGAAGACGCCAAGCGAAAACTCAGCGGGGGCAATCTGCGGCTGGTGGTTTCCATCGCCAAGAAATATCGCAATCGGGGCCTGAGTTTCCTCGATATCATCCAGGAAGGGAATACCGGGCTGATGCGGGCGGTGGACAAATACGAATACCGCCGCGGGTATAAGTTCAGTACCTATGCCACCTGGTGGATTCGCCAGGCGATTACCCGGGCGATTGCCGATCATGCCCGCACCATCCGGATTCCGGTGCATATGATCGAAACGATGAGCAAGCTGCGGAACGTCAGCAAGAAACTTCAGCAGGAACTGGGGGCGGAACCCAGTATCGAGGAAATTGCCGCGGCGGCGGACATGCCGATTTCGGAGGCCCGGCGGGTGATGAAGATTTCCCGCCATCCGATCAGCCTGGACCGGCCGGTGGGCGAGAGCGAAGACAGCTATTTCGGCGATTTTATTGAGGATGATGGGGCCGAATCGCCGGTGAGTGCCGCGTCCCAGGAAATGCTCAAGGACAAGATTGATGCCGTGCTGAAGACGCTTACCTATCGGGAGCGGGAAATTATCAAGCTGCGGTATGGAATAGGGGACGGTTATACTTACACGCTGGAAGAAGTGGGCCGGATATTCAAGGTGACCCGCGAACGGGTCCGGCAGGTGGAAGCGAAGGCAATCCGAAAGCTCCAGCATCCGGTCCGTGCCCGGAAACTGGAAGGATTTCTGGACAATATTATCCCCAACTACGAAGAGGAAGAAGAGGAAGAGCTATAAGCCGGGAAGAATCGAACGGATACAGACAGGAATTCCGTGTTATGTCCCTACCCGCCAGGAGAATCTGCTTGCGGTTTATTCTTTTTGGAGGGC
>JAKQBU010000613.1 GCA_029573975.1 Planctomycetota bacterium | reverse complement strand
ACCTGAATTTCGTTTAAGCACCTAAGGCCAGTAGCTCGTTTTGCCATTCAGAGCGATCCCTGTGAATCGACGGTTTTTTAGGCAATCGGGTATAGGCAATCAAGCCGGATATCAAATGGACCAGGAAATTCGTCGGGCTGCGATGCCGGGAATGTTCGATCATACAAACATTCTTCAACGTGTCATTGACCGTCTCGATCAACGAGCGTTTTCGCAGCAGAATCTTCTCTTCCCATTCCATCAGGTGCGATTTCATATTGGTTCGGATATGAGTAACCAGCTTCAATCCCCGCTGGAATAGTTTCTCAAATAACGTTCGACTGATATAACCCTTGTCGCCAAAAAGCTTTCCAAAGATTCCCTGGGTCATGGCCTCCACCGGCTCCCGGTCATCTACATTACCGGCGGTCAAACGACAGGCCAGCAAACCTCCCACCTCATTAATGACCAGATGTAGTTTAAAACCATAAAACCAGCCCATGGTTGTCTTGCCGATTTGCGCGATCCCCTCGAAGACCCGATGCCGGTTGATACGTTTGTTGTGACAGACCTTTAGGGCCGTGCTATCCACAAAAGAGATCCCCGTCGCTCGATCCATACCGCAAAACTGCAGGTAAGCAAACAACGGCACGGCTGCCCGGGGCATCAAACGGACAAATCGTTCATAACTGAGCAGAGCCGGAAATTCCGAACGGTGATTTTTCCGCAGAAAGTGGTAGTAGGCTTTAAAATTTCGATAACCACTTATCTGAAATGCAATTAAGATTGTCATGATCTCACTCATACTCAGCTTATTCTTCCGTTTTCTTTGGATCTTTCGGTCTTGTAGTAAATGTTTTTGATAAATCGGCTGAAATTTTTTCCAAAAATCGTCGATATCTACAAACAGTTCCGTAAAATCCATAACGACCTCCTTGTCTTGGTAAGAGTATTGGTAAACTTATCTTACCTATCGGCAATGAGGTCCTTTTTATTGCATACGCAAAAATCCATTCAAAGATGTATTCCTTAAAAGAAACTCAGGTTTACATATCAACTTATGAGGGACAAAGGTTTAACCGCTGATGAATATTTGTACTGTACGCTACCGGACTGAACCACGACAGGGGTCAGGAGCCGGGGGCGGCGGGGGTCTCGGGAGCAGGGGGTGTGGCTGGGGTTTCCGGTGCGGTTGGGGGAGCGGCTGGGGCGGACGGTGCGGCTGGAGGTGTGATGCTTTGGGTTAGTTTTTTCAATTCGTCCAGGGTACCCTGAAGTTTTTTGATCTGGGCGGCATAGTCTTCCACTTTTTTTGCCTGCTCCTGCACTTGGGCCTTCAACTGGTCGGTGAGGGTCTGGGCTTCATTGGCTTTGGCCAGGGCGGCGTCTTTTTCCTGCACGGCGGCTGCCAGTAGCCCTTTGGAGTCCGTCGCCTCTTTGGTCAGATTAGCAACGGAAGTCTCCATTTCGGTTATTTTGGCCTTAAAGGCATCGACCTCTTTCTGGAGGGAATCGCGGGCCTGGAGCATGGTTTCCAGTTCGGTTTTGGTGTTCTTCAGGGTATCGGTGATTTTGGCCACTTCAGCGGTCAAGGTGTTCCGTTCCGCCTCCACCTGGGCCAGGGTTTCTTTGGTTTTTTGCAGTTCGGCTTTCTGGGCCTTGTTTTCACAGCCAGCGGTCGCAATCAGGAGAAAGCCGGTTAAAGCGATTGGCAAGAGGCAGGATAAACTATGTTTTCGCATGGTGCGATCCTTTCCTAACTCATTATTGAAATCTGGTTTATGGTCGAACAGCCACTGTTATGCGGAAATTTTATGCTGGCGGGGGGGGTGATGTCAAGTGGAATCGGGTTTGGGGTCGGGGTAGATGTTTGCCTACTTGAAATATTGGTTACAGATTACCAGGGAAAGTACGCGGGAGGGAGAGATTTTGTATTTTGGGAGTGGTTTTTTCCGCCCGCGGCCGTTTTGTATTTTATATTTAAGTATGCCCGGAATACGGGAGATTGCGAATCGGCGACCCAGCGGATGGTGAGCGATTTGCAGGTTTTACCAGCAGGTAGCCAGGTGCTATTATGATTAAGTTTCGCTGCCATAATTGTCATAAGAAGATCGGGGTTCAGGAAGATTTTATCGGGAAACAGGTGTGGTGCCCCCGCTGTTCCGTACCGACGACGGTGCCGCAGCCCAATCCGGCCAATACCCAGTCGGGCAATCCGAATGAGAAGACGATCTATTCAGTATTTGTCTGTCATGGCTTATCGAAAGAAGCGTAATAGCAGCAGGTTCCATTCTGTTATCATCCGACCGGAAAACTCAGAAACCACAGATGAGATAAGATACTAAAAATCCTTTTTCTGATAATCAAAGAAACAAGGGCAGGCTGTTATGGCCTGCCCTTATTATTGAAGATGAATGGTATTAGAAATTCCAGCCGACGCCGAGGATATATTTGGTATCGGTGCTGCCGATGCCCGGGGCGGGGGTGGAGTCATAATCGAGAATCGCCTTAATGCTGCTGAACATGGATTTGGTAATGGCGGCCCGGATTTCGGCGTCGGTGGTCATGAAGTAATCGGACAATTTACCGAAGCTGGGGTAGTAGCGCAGATTGTGGAGGAAGGTGAATTTTTCGTGGAATTTCCAGTCGAAATTATAGCCGAGCTGGCCGGAAAATTCATCGTTTTTGGTGACGACATCGTGGGAGACGTATTTTTCGCATAATTCGGCCACACCGGCATCGGTGGAGAACTTCATGGTTTCGGATTCGACCCACTGATACCCCATACCTAACCCGCCGATAATCCGGTAATCCAGGTCGGCGATGTGGTCTTTTTTGTAGCGGCCGTTGACAAAGCTATAACATTTCTTGGTCCAGAAATAGTCATATTTGGTGCCTGCTACGAAACTTTCCTGGGTGGTGACTTTTTCCTTGTCGCCGTTTCTTTCTTCTTCGGAGCGGCTGGCCAGGTAGGCGGCATCGATATTGAGGCGGTCTTTTTCGGAGCGGCGGGTGGCATTGGCACTGACATTGGCACTTTCAGTGAAGGTGTTGCCGTGGGTGCTGGTTATGCCAACGGTAATATTGCCGGTCCAGACGACGGGGGGTTTGACGGGGGGATTGATGGCCTGGAGGTCACCGATCGAAAACCGGTTAGCCGGTAAAACGGTGGTATCTTCCACGGCGAAGATGCCGGGGTCCCCTTTGAGTGCCCGGCTTTTGAAGATGGTGCCATCCTGGAAGTGGAATTCGACCGGTTCATCGGTGGTGAAATTGTCCACCAGGGCGATATCGACGGTGACCTGGCCTACATCGTTGGCGTTAAAGACCAGCTTGCCGTTTTCCAGGCTGACGAGCTTGCCGCTCAGGCGGTCGCCGCTCTTGAAGATAATCGTATCCGCTTGGGCAGAAAGGCTAAGACAGAAACCCAGCACCAATAGATAAACAAAAACCTTTCTTCGCATCTGTAACTCCTTTCTTTTTTGCAGATTTACGCAAACATTACCGGACCATTGCCGTATAAACTGTTATGCTGATGATATTAAAATATGAATCGGAACCCGGCAAGCAAAAAAAATAAAAAAGACCGTATTTATTCACCCCCCCGGTGAGAAGAAAACCGGCATCTTCTCAAAACATCCTATACTTCAAGTTATTCGGATTTACATCGGTATAGGATACGGCCCGGGATAAAATCGACCCTGAGTCCTGTTGGGAGCGCCATATCTGACACCCAAATAGAGCATCAGCAAGATGAACGCAATCAGGGCTAGCAAGCCCAGGGTGGTCCAGAAACGTTTATCGAGGAAGAAATGCTCAACTTTTATCAAGGCCGCATGCCCGGGCAGATGGATGTGATGCCGCCAGTTTTTCCAATGGACTATCTGGTACATTTTCATACCTCCGTCTCATAAACCTGCAATCATTGTATTTGTACTGTGTAAATTCATTTTCGTTCTTTAACTCTTAATGGAGCCAATAGGTTATGTCGCTCGTAATGATAGAATCGAGCCAGTTCTCTGCGTTTGCTTTTGCGTTCGACCCAACGTGCCGCCCATCCAGGATGCG
>JAKQBU010000605.1 GCA_029573975.1 Planctomycetota bacterium | reverse complement strand
ATCGTGACATTACCCGTTCCCATATTCAGGTCGGGAGCATACCCCATATCCACATAATCATCCGTCCCATCAAAGTCCACGGCAAACAGGCTTTTCCCGGAGGTCCAAACGGTGCCGTTATGTAACGTGCCGTTATTATTCCCCGGCCCTACTTCATCCAGGGCTGTAATAAATAGATTGGGATCAACCGTATTGGGCTCGGTATTCGGATCAAAATCCAGTTTCCAGTGCCCCTTCAGAGCACCCGACCACGCCGGTCCGGCGCAAAAGATCAATGCCAAAACTACCATCCACACAAAAATCGGTTTCTTCACCATAACGTAATCCTCCGGTCTGGAACCCGCTGCCTGCCAGCCCACGCGGCGGCAGGCAGCAGATTCACTATTTCCTAAAAACGTTCACATCTTTTCATACCACCTCAGTTGCGGCGGTTCCGCCGGAGCAAACCGGCAGCGCCGAAGCCAAGCAGCGCCAGCAGGGTCGGTTCCGGGATGGCCACGCCCGGATTGGCATACAAAAAGCTGATGTCGTCCTGCGTCAGAACATAATCGTAAACCTGTACATCATCCACGGAGCCATCGAAATACCACATGACCTTCTGGTCATCAGGCATTATATCCGAATGCCTGGCGCCCACACAAAAATTGGCGGTATCGGAATCGAGATTATACGTCCAGCCGATCGTGCTTACCGCATCAGTGAAATAATGTGTCTGAAGCACACCATCCACATAAATACGGGCCCCGTTCACCTGTTCCCTTTCCAACACGCCTACCACGTGATGCCATTGTTCGTCATTGACTAAACCTACCCAGTTGCCGTCGGTATCGTTGGAATAAACTTCTCGATACGCAACATTGTCCTCGCGAACCTGTAAGCATACCTGGCCGGTATTGAGCGCGATCAGTCCATATCCGTTATCATTGGACATGATCCCTTTGCCCGCTATCACACCATGGGCCGCCAGGTAACCAAATTTCACCCAGGCGGTGATACTAAGATTCCCCGTTCCCATGCTCAGGGCGGCATCATTGCCCAGATCCACATGGCTGGCAAGGTCAAAATCCAGTGCTCCATTGTCCACGCCCGCCACCTCGACGGGATTGCCATAGGGCGTTCCTTCGGCCAGGCTATCCAGCGTCCAGTGGGCCGCCAGACCGGCATTCGCCGCATTCACACCCACGAAAGTCACCAAAACTACTGCCATTAACACAACCTTTTTCATTTTCATTTCCTCCGTTTGACAACCTTTTTTCTTGTTTTGTCAAAACTTTTAAAAAAAACATACGTTACACAAAAACACGAAACGAACACACACAAAGTCTCAAATTGCTGTTTCTTTCATCACCTCCTTTTTACCGGGTACGGTCCTTTGGTTTGATTTGCATTGCTCCATCAGCCCCACCGCCGCTTCCACCATCACACCGCCGGCCTCGGAGGCGAAGATACCCAAATCCGCTTCATACCCGCTGGCTTCCGCTGTCACGATATACCCTTGCAGCTCGCCGTTGGCCAGGCCGACCACAAACGCCCGCCCCGGCGCCTGCCGCTTAATCGCCAGCCCGTATTCCACAAACAGCTCGCCCGGCAGCCCGGCAATAAAAGTATCGCCAATTCGCAATACCTGTACTTCCGCAGGCGTGCAGCGCCGGCGAAACCGTTCCACTTCTCCGTTCTCCTGCGCCCTGGCCAGCGTGACCGCCTCCTCCGCGCCGAAAACCGAACATTCCGCCGTCCGCACCATACCCGGATCCGCTCCTTCCTGCAGCAAACGGGTATATTCCTGCCGGGCCTTTTGCAGCCGCCGTTCCGCCTCCGCCACGCTATGCATCGTTCGACCGGGCAGCTCCACCAAATCCTGTCCCGCCGAAAGAGAAAGCTCCTCGGAAAAATCCTCCTCTTGCAGGGCCTCCATCCGTTCCAGTACCGCCCTGCCCAGCCGCTGCCCCAGCCGTTCCGCCTCCGCAAACGTATGGCTCTGAATAGAATGCCGCGGACTCTGATTCCCGCAGGGACCGGTATGATAAATTACCTTTACTCCGGGCAGGTGCTCCTTCAGGTACCTCCTGGTGGAACCAGGGAAGTCAGCGGAAATCCAGGTGGAATCCTCGTGCAGAACCGTCGGATGCATGGAATACACCATCCATAACGCCAGCGGTCCCCCCGAATCTTTTCGCCGCAGATAGATCATGCCGGCTTCCGGATCGCTGGGGCCGCCGGGCCTATGGCGATTGCCGCCCACCCCCGCCGCCTGACAGCTCGTGATGGCCGCCCGGGCCGCCGTCGCCTGATGATACGCCTCCGTACCGGCCTCGATAATTTTTTGCGATACAAAGGCTAAATAGTTCGGATCGGGCGGCGGCAGCGTCGGATCATCCCGCAGCGCCAGGATTTCCACCATCGCCGGCCCCGAATGCGTATGCATCGCGCTGATTAAAATATGGTCCGGCGGAATGGCCGTCGCCCGGCTGATGGCCGCCCGGCACTCGCCCACCAGCTCCCGGCTCACCGCCACCACATCCACGGCAATCAGCAGAATATCGCATGTCCCGTCGCCCAGATACAGGGCCGACGCATACAGAAAGTCGTGGATGCCGGTGGATATACGGGATACGTGCGGATAACCCATTAAGTACATGGGCTTCTCCGGTGTAATATTTTTTACCGCTGTTCCTGCACGCAAACTCATATCAAACAACCTTGCATTTCCCAATCAGCTTTTGTTCAGCCGGACGGGCCGCAGCCCTGGAATATATTTACACGCCTCCACCAGCGCCTCGGAGTAATGTCCATACGCCATGCCCACATGATGGATAAACGGACCCTCAATCAAAATCCGTTCCCACCGCGGCCAGTCATCCACCTCCATCCACAGATAATTATTCAGCGTATCCGGCCCCGGGATCGTTTTCCCTTCCCCCACCGCCAACTGGTAGTCACCCCCGTCGCCGTCAAAACGCGCCACCGTAATAGGCCCGTCCTTCAGCTTGAAATGCACCATCCCGGATACCGGAGACGGCAAAATCCAGTGATGGCCGAGGCGAATACTGGATTCCGGATGGCACATCGTGGGGGGAGCGGCCCCGTGCCACAGCAATACCCCGTTGTCATTCTCCGGGTGGCGGATGGTAAACTCCGTTAAAAACGCCGGCGACTGATTGAAATTGGCCCGCCGCAGCAGAACATCACTCAACAGCCCGTGGATATCACATTCATGCCCCATCGCATACTGTTCACTGACCTCCATTTCGGCATACATCGAATACGCCTCGATGGCATCCAGCAGGGCCGTGAATGACAAAAAGGCAAAGCCCTCCAGCCCATGCTCCTCCCCCAGCCGCAGCAATTGATCCCGAACCGCCAGGATACTGACGATATGGGAATCCTCTAAATCCTCGATGAGACAATTCCGGCGAATTTTTTTCACTTCTTTTTCATAACCTTTGCGCCCTTTGACGGCCCGGTCTTTCACCGCCTCGATAAACTTCGCCAGGTCCAGCGGCAGGATTTCCACGTTGAAACGCTCCAACAGTTCGCTTTCATTGATGATGGTGGTCCAGAAAAAATCGACGCGCTGGCCGATAAAACCGATCCGGATACCTTTGCGAAAGGTATCGGCGATACTGACCGCCCGCATAAAGGTATCCACCCCTTTGCGGAAGGGGGCATCGTCAATCCGGCAATTTTCGATATAGGTAAAGGGCACTCCCAGCTTGTGCAGCACCTTGCTGGAGGCCAGCAGACCGCACAGGCTATCCCGCAGGCGGGTCCCATCCGCCAGCGGCGCTTCATCCCGCGGTCCCCACAGCAGCGTCGGAATCCCCAGCTTCTTGGCGATCATGCCCACCGCACCTTCGGTGCCGAAATTGCAATGCGGCAAAAACAGACAATCCGCCCCGGCTTTCTGGAAATGTTCCACCGCCGTGTCCACATGGCTTTGATCCTTCACTAAACCGTCTTTCAGCACCCCTTCCAGATCGATATACCGAACCCCCCATTGGGTAAGCTTCTTCTGAATCTGTTTCTTATATTGGACAGCATCCTCATTGCTGAACACAAATTTGCCCATCGGGCATAAAGCCATTAAGGGTTTGAACTCTTTCATGCCAATTCCTGCTTCTTTGTTAAAGTTGATTGTCTCGATATATTCTTAGATGCTGAATGTTACCGTTATCATAACGACACTTTAGCATATTCGGTTTTTTATGTCAACCCTTTTACTTAAAATTTTGGGCCGCCTGATTTTCAGTACCAAAAACAATCCAATCGAATAAACTATGCATTAAAAATATTACAAATACTTATAAAACAAATATTTATGACATGTAAAAATTCCTGCACTAAAACCGCCAGCCCTATCTCCCTCCGTTGTCCGAACGGACGGTTCCGTACCCTTTTTTACGAAAACCATCCTTTTTATAAGTCCTTGATTACTAATAGTTAGCGATAACATAATTTTTCAGGAACATCCTAAAAAATTCGGGTTTTAGGTTTCCCCAGCCTGCCCCTTGCTCTTCCCCCCAAAAATGGCGAAAAAATAAATAAAAACCAAAAAATTTATAAGTACTTATCATATAAATAGATATAAGATATATTTTTTGAATGTATCCCTCCTGAATCAACAAAACGTGAATTATATCATAAAAATTAAACAAAAAATATTCATTGACTTTAGAGGCGTGGCGCGTTATACAAAATATATGTTAACGATTACATTGGCGAGTTTATTATATCGAATTTTTTATTCTGACCGAAGGATTAGTAAAAAGTATCTGTCTTCCATAACCT
>JAKQBU010000543.1 GCA_029573975.1 Planctomycetota bacterium | reverse complement strand
GGCGAACCTGATTACCCACGAAGCGGCCCACACCTACGGGGCCAACCATGTCCACGACACCACCGCGACGATGAATCCATATTTACCCATCAATCCGCGGACCTCGATGTTTGGCAAAGGCAGTATTCCCAACAGCAGTTCGAATCAGGATACGCAAAGTCTGCTGGGCATCAATATCGGCTATGCCCATGGAGAGGATGACTATGGCGATAACCTCGCCGGTTCGTATTCAATCGATGATAATAGTATTGTCAGCGGCCTGCTGGAACGGCGGGATGATGTGGATGCCTTCCGGTTCACCGCCACCACCGGCGGCACCGTCACAATCGATCTGAACACAACCATGTTCGGTAATCTGGATTCCGTTTTGACCGTGTATCAAAATAGTACGTCAAGTGTAATTCAGACCAATGATAATTATTCGGGTGGGAAAGACTCACTGATTCAATTTGAGGCGGCAGCGGGACAGAAATACACGATTTGTGTCTCCAGCAGCGGCAGCAATACTTCGGGCAGTTACAGCTTCACCCTGACCGCGGCAGAGCCGGAGCCGATCTGGCAGCCCAGTGAACAGATTACCGTCAGTTCCTGGTCGCCGGTCGTATTGGAATTGAATCCGTTCGGAGACCAGAGCCAAAGTTCTCCTATCAGCCAGGCGCTGGAAAAAGATTTATATAAACTTGCAGTCAATACCTCCGGAAGTATCGCCTTTAGCCTGGAGACAGTCAATCTGGACGGCTATGTCGCCCTCTATGATGCCGACGGCAATCTGGTAAACTGGGATTATAACAGCGGGTATGGAGATATCGTGTATTTCTCCGATTCGGTGGAGGCCATGGACAGTTATTATGTCCTGGTCGGCTCGTTCGGGGAGGAAACCACCGGTTCTTATACTTTAAACGTGAATGCGGATACCATAAGCACCGATAACTTGAACATCGATATTCTGGGTACCGGCAATGCCAGCGGTTCCGTGACAACCGGCAAAACCGGATACTGGCAGATTACCGTCCCGGAGGAGGCCCTGGGCGATCTGACTCTGGATGTTTCCGGAACCGGGCTGGATACGGTTTTAAATGTATATGACGCACAAGGCAACCTGCTGGGTCGCAGCAATACCAGCGGGCTTTCCGGTCTTGAATCCCTGACCCTTGCTAACTGCGTGGAAGGGCAAACCTATTACCTGCGGATCGGTAGTGCCAATTTGACAGGCAGCGGAACCTACACCATCCATGCCGCTTTTGCCATGCCCGAACCCGAACCGGAACTATCTATAACCGACAGCAGCGGCAGCCCGACAGACCAGATTGTAAATTTCGGATCGGTTCTGGTAAACAGTACTGGCAGTGCCACCTTTACTTTGACCAATACCGGCCGAGAAAATCTGATTATATCCGAATTGATAAGCAATGAAATTTTCATCCTGAGCCGAAGCAGCTTGGCGGGAAGTAACGCCGATGACCTTGTCATCGCGCCTGGTTGTGAAGAAGTGATCACCGTG
>JAKQBU010000542.1 GCA_029573975.1 Planctomycetota bacterium | reverse complement strand
TGCGAACCTGCAGGAACCAGTCCACCGCTGGGAAGGTGTCGAAGGTGGTGATCCGGCAGGAAATCTCCAGCCCCGCCTCCCCTTGCCGCAGCAAAACGGTTTGCTCCCGTTTGCCGTCTATTGCGGTTTCCTTTGCTATTTCCACGTTCCAGGTTTTTAAAAGCTCGGACGATGGTTTTCCATCCAGGCGAAAGGACAGCGGCAGGCGGTCCAGCCATTCCCGCTTTTTCGCCGGTTCCATAAAGGCCGAATTTACCCATTCCCCCGCGTCCTGCATTTCCTCCGCACTGCCCCGGCCAAACGTTTCGCCGCCGGCGGCTGGGGAATCCCAGACCTCCCGGACTACGCGAAAGCCGTTGTCCGTGAAACAGCCCTTGGTGTCGGCTGTGCCCTGGCGGTGGCTGCACATCTGAAACGGGGCCGGCTGATAATAGGTACCGCTTCTCAGGACATGAAAACCTCCCGCCGCCGGGCCGGCAGGATTGTCTGCCACGGTGGTAAAGGTTTTATAATACTCGAAGTTATACCAGTCGTGGCACCATTCCATCACATTTCCCGCCATGTCGTAGAGGCCATAGCCGTTGGGGGGATAGTCGGCCACCTCCGTTATCCGGCCGACCTGGCCGTTAAAGTTGGCGTCCTTTTCCGTGATGGTGTTGCCGGATGGATAAAGCATATTGAGTTTGCCGCCCCGCGCAGCACATTCCCATTGGGCCTCGGTGGGCAGATGATAGCCCCCGGCCGTAAAATCACTGGCATACTTGCGGTCCGGGTCATAACACGGCTTAAGCCCCGCCTTTTCGCTGAGATAATTGCAATACAGGGCCGCCCCTTCCCAGGTGACCTGGACCATCGGCAGTTTTTCCATCCCCGGTTTGGGGGCATATCGGTTGTTTTCCCGCACCAGCGGTGAACCCGGGAATATGACTAATACCTCACCCTGATCCCGGTACTCGCTCAGCGGCTTTCCCTGGCGGACGATATATCCGCTTACCGGTTCCGGTTCCGCCCAGCCCGGTACATTTAAAAAGGCACAATATTCCGCCACGGTTGTTAGGCAGGGGGCCATAGCAAAGGCCCGCAGCTTTACCGGGTGGGCCGGCCGCTGATCCATCCGGCCCTGACCGTTATTGTCCCCCATCAGGAACGTCTGGGACGGTATCCGCACTAAATCAGCCGCGCCGCAGGTTCCCGACCAAACCAGAACTGCCAATACCAACAGCATCCCCCTTTGTGTGAAATCTTTACAGAATGGCCGCATCGCTCTTTCCTTTCGCTATATGTATTTTTTCTGGCGGAACTACAGATCCGCACGGCATTTAATTTTTCCAGTATCGAATTAGTACCGAGCCTGGTTTGCTGCTGATTGGTATATAAAGCCCGTTATTCATCAGCGTGCTGCCCAGCGCGGTGGTGGTAGTGCTGTCATAATTTTTGAGGGAGTAGGTTGCG
The DNA here is from genome assembly GCA_029573975.1 of Planctomycetota bacterium. The sequence continues at coordinate 3,269 of JAKQBU010000542.1, read as the reverse complement.
GTTGGGGTTAGCCCTTGCAGCTTAAAGGTCATTGCCGTGGTGGTACTGCTGCTGCGGCGGAACGCTTGCACCAGCCCCTGATTCACATCATCCCGGTGGAATTGCCAGGCCATCCAGTCGTTTTCAGAAAGGCTGTAGGGGGTCAGGGGGTAGAAATCCCCTTTGTACATCCAGCGGACCTCGTTGTACTGGTTCATCAGTTGAATCGCCGTAGTCCAGATCGAAGAATCATTGTGATTGAATGCCGAGCTGAAGGTGGTTCCCATGCCGCTGCGGAAATCGTACTTATTCAGGGAAACCGATCCCACCCCGTGCAGACTGATCCAGTTCGACAGGCCGTACTCCATACTCTGCTCCGGTGTGGCCACCCAGCAAAGGTCGCTCCGCCATAGCGGTACCGACCGCTTCATCATCTCCATATCGATGCGCCGGCCCCCGCTGGCACAGTTGTCAATAACCAGATTCGGATGTTGTTCGAGCAGATAATCCAGATATTCATACAAGCCCATGATGTGCTTGATCTCGTTCATGCCCTGCCGGGTCGTAGTTTCACCGTATCGCCATTTTGCCAAAGGAAATACGTTGAAATCCTGACGGTAACAATCGATCCCGATATCCTCGATCATGTTGGAGAATTTGGTCTTCACCCAGGCCAGGGCGTCCGGATGGCCTAGATTGAGAAGCCACCAGCCGCCGCCGTTTTTGAAAATCCAGTCCGGATGGTTTACGTCCAGCCAGGATCCCTCGGTTACCCGTTCCGGCTCAAACCACAGTAAAAACTTATATCCGCGGTTGTGTGCTGTATCCGCCACCGGTTTCATGCCGCTGGGATACCTAACCGGGTCCGGTTCCCAGGTCCCCACATTTACCCATGAAGTTGTTCCGTTCAAGTCATACCACCCCGCGTCAATCCAAATATATTGTACCGGGTAACTGTGACTGTACGTCGTGTTGATAAAGCTGATCATATTGGCGGCAGTAGTTGCCTCGAAACCGTAGGTTCCATGTACGCTGGCAGCCACCGGGCCATTAAAGGTAATTCCTACCTCGCCGGGTGTGTAATGGTCCAGCATCAGATGCCGGAACTGATTCTGGCTGTCCCGGTAGTTTCCCGACCAGAACATCAGCAGCATGGAAGGTACGCGAATTTTTTCCCCCGGATATAACCGCACCCGCATCAGTTCCAGGCCCGCTTGTACATTCAGCAGATTACCCGTCGTCCGCCGGAAAGCCGCCTGCCATTGCCCCGTCCAGCCGATGGCCAGAATCCGCCCGGTCCCGCCCGGCTGTTCGATATTGAAAAACGGCAGCGAGCCGTCCGAAGACCGGCCCTGATAGGGTGCGATCACCAGATTCATATCCGGACTCAGGCCGGTTTCCATCGGCTGAAAATCCGACTCCACGGCACTGCTGCCTTTGGAATGATGCAGCAGAAAATCGTCCTCCGAGGTTCCCAGGGTAGTTCGGATTGCGGTAAATTCCACTTCCGTCAGGTCTCCGGTGACGTCCCCCCGGCTATTGAAGGTCAGGACGTATTTTTCCCCGCCTCCAACCAGCAGGTTCTCCAGATTAAAGGTGTCGCTGCCCTGATTACCGATGGATCCGGAATCCAGTACCGTAGTGCCCAGATTCAGATTCCAATCCACGCCGTTGCCGCCGGCGCCGATATTGTGAAGTGAACCGCTCAGTGTATAGAAGCCCGACTCCGGACAGGTCCAGGCCAGCCCCGGGCACTTGCCTTCATAGCCCAGATCGTTGATCATAACCAGTTTGCCGATCGGGACCGAGGTGCCGTCCACATTGACCGCATCGGCCGAGGTGTTCTTGCCGATCCAGGGAATGCCACCGCTAAGAGACCATCGCTGCAAGCCAGGATAGGAGGTCTTGTCATAAATATTCAGATTGGTATAGCTGGGAATCCAGCCGTTCTGGTAACGCCAGGTACCGTTGGGATTAACCGGATCCGAATTCCAGTCAGTGGCTGCGTCCCATTGCTCCGTAACCGTCGAGCCGCCGGCGGGAACCACCGGATAATTCATATTCATATCCACCACCCGCACATCCCGGATGGTCCGCGTATTGCTCGTGCCGGTATTTTCAAACCACAGGACCCAGTCCACCGCCGGGTACTCATTAAAAACGATGGCCTCACAAGTTACGACCAGTCCGCCGCTCGGATGGGAATACCGAAGGGTCCATTTTGTCTTTTTTTCATTTACGGTTTCCCGGGTCCGCTGGAAATTCCATGTGGAAAGAAACCGGTAGCTTTGCACGCCGTCATACACAAAGGTAAAGGGCGGCTGGGGCGAGGGACCGGTAATGTGCTTCTCGATCCATTCGTCCGCCATGACTCTTTCGATGGTCTTTTGGCAAACGGGGTTCACCGGGTCCGTGCACTCCTGCCAGGACCGGGCCAGCGGCGCGTAATCTTCCAGATTCACGCCCAGCCACTCCAGCGCGAAAAGGGTAAAATCGTCCATATCCACATAACAGTCCTGGTTGAAATCGGACTCCAGTTGAATGGGGCAGGCCTCTTCCTCCAGAATGGTCGCACTCAAAATGGTCGTGTCCGCCTCATAGCCGTCAGAGCCTCTTCCCACTGCGAAATCGATGGTATCACCGCTGTTCAGAAGCAGGCTGGCGTGGTATCGTTCGTTATCGCTGTTGCCCTGGACAGGGGCGTTGATATCCCCGTCGAACAATTCCACTCCCGCCGCGGTTGAACCATTTTTCACTACATGTACATCGGTGGTACATTGGCCCTGGTGCCCCACCCAGAACGTTGCCGCGATTTTATAGACTCCGTTCCGCGGAGCCGTCCAGCGGAAGATGCTGTATTGACCGTTCTGTCCCGGATGAAAGCCGCAGGTATGCAGCGGCCAGACCGCCCCAGTAAGCGATGCCACATCCACGCCGAAGGGATTGCGGGATACGGAAGGATCGCTGCCGTTCCACCGGTGCAGTTCCAGACCGGCGACTCCGATACTGCTGGAGACCGCGGTCCCATTGTAAAGGGTGAAGGTGTAACCGGGCGCAATCGCGGCAGCCCAGCCGTAGCGCCACTGGCCGTTGGGATTGCCGGCCAGGCTGAAGTCTTCCGCCGCATCCCACAGCATCGTCCTGGACCATGCGGCGCTTCCCCACAACAATATCCCCAGCACGATTACTTTCGGAAATAAACTTTTGGTTTGCCTGGTTATCACTTACATACTCCTGTTGGATTATATCATTGCTTTCTATACGTATTATAGAACAGATACCTTTGCGGG
>JAKQBU010000525.1 GCA_029573975.1 Planctomycetota bacterium | reverse complement strand
GACGGTGGGGCAAGCCCCACCCTACAGGACTAACCAGCGGGCCGGGATGAGAGAATTTGCGGAGGCTGTGTTATTCCTTTTTCGCCGGATATACCAGTTGCGGCTCGATTAAGATGCGGGAACGCGGGGCATCGGGATTTTTCCTGCGCCAGAATAACTGTTCCACCGCCCGCCGGCCCACCACTTCAGGAAATAAATCGACGGTGGCGGGGCGGGGATGCAGCAGGTCCAGGAGGGGCCTTTCATTATTGCAGGATACGATATCCACATCGGTCCCGGGCCGAATCCCCCGCTGGTTCAATTCGTGATAGACGCTGACGGCAATTAAATCTTCCGGGACATAAATCCCGGTGGGACGGGGCGAAAGGCGGCAAAATGCCTCGATCAGGCGCGAGATGGTTTGCATGTGCAAGCCATCCGCCAGCGGGTCCGGTTCGGCAGGATTGCCGCCGGCAATCAGCATTTCTACGCGGCCACCGGCGCTCTGGACGACGGATTGAAAGGTCTGGCCCCGCAGGCGAAAAGCGATGTGGGCGCGGATCGGATTGAGATAGGCCAGATGGGTGTGGCCCTTTTCGAGCAGGTACCTGGCGGCCAGGCGGCCTGAAATTTCATGATTGGGCAGGACTTCATCGCCATAGTCAAAAACCGCATCCTGCATCCAGACCAGGGGAGCACTGCGCAGATGGCGCTGCATATCCGGCTGGATATCCGTACAGTACCGGTAAAAGATGATGCCGTCCACCTTGCCCTCGTCAAAGATGGGCGGGAAATCTTTATGATGGGAGGCACGGGTGAGAATCATATTGATGCCATGCTCGCGCAGCAGGGTTTCCACCCCCTTGATAATCCCCAACAGATGGGGCCGCCCCATGGCGTGATCCGGCAGGCCGCTCAGGATAAAACCTACATTGCGCGTCCCGGTCTGGCTTCTTTTTTTCCCCCGGCTGGCGGCGGGTGCTTTATAGGGCGGGGGTTTAAAACGCAACTGCGACATGACTTTCCGGACCTGCTCGGCGGTGGAGATGGCAACGGCAGGGTCGTTTTTGATGACCCGATAGACGGTACTGCGGGAAACCTTTGCCTTTTTTGCGATGATATCGATCATAAGGATATTGTGCAGATTGCCAAAATTGTGTCAATAATAAATTTGAGAAATAATGAAATAGTATGAGAATTATGAAACAAATGCGATAACGAATTGCGGGGATAGGACGAAAAGAAGCGGGCGGGCGGATGAACCTGGATACCCATCGGCATAATATCTATAAATATATGGAATTTAATTAATTATATATTTTTTACAAATTTTATCCATAGGCAGCGGTACTACCAGTAAAGAAGCAAGGCCAAACGGTGGGCTGGGCGGTAAATTATGTCATAATAATTATTGATAAACACAATATTAGCATTGACATTTATTTGAGAATTGTCAAAATAGACGCCAGCGTCAATAGCTCTTCGACGCCTTGTTATTGGAAAGCCAGAGCTGTTTTGGATGACAATATCGACTTTTGGCGGTTCCGTCAAAATAGACGTTACCAAACTATAAGGGAAACAGAATTATGATGACCAGTAAAGAACGAATGTCGCGTATATTAAAGCACAAACCGGTGGATCGGGTGGGACTGTTTGAGGTCTTCTGGGCGGATACCGCTCAGCGCTGGGCGGACGAGGGGCATTATCAGGATCCCAATCGCAATACCGGGGTAGTGGGTTCGGAGCATAAGCACAAACCCATGTCGATTGAAGATCATTTCGGACTGGACCTGCGCCGCTGCCGGGCCTTTGACTATGTGGCGGATCTGGACGCCGGAGAGAAGATCGTCGAGGAAACCGAAGAGACGAAATTAGTGCGGGACGGTAACGGTGCCCTACTGCGCTGGTATAAGAAACACTCCGGCACGCCGGAACACGTGGATTTCCTGGTCAAGGACCGCAACGGGTGGGAAGAATTCGTGCGGCCGCATCTGGTGAATACCGGTCTGTATGAACGCCGCATCGACGGCCAATTGTATCGCGGCATGAAGGAAAAATGTCAGCGGGAAGATATCTATCTGACCTGCGCGGTGGTGGGTGCTTTTGACCAGATGACACCCATGTGCGGCCATGAATACCTGCTGATGGGTATGGCGCTCGATCCAGATTGGTTCCGGGATATGTGCGAGGTTTATACTACCCTGACGATTGAACTGCTGGAAATCCTGATTGCGCGGGAAGGGCTGCCGGACGGCCTGTGGGTGTGGGATGACCTGGGCTTTAAGGGCAAGCCGTTCATGTCGCCGAACATGTATAAAGAGCTGCTGTTCCCCGGCCATCAGCGGCTCTTCCAGTGGGCGAAAGCCAGGGGCCTGCCGGTGATTCTGCATTCCTGCGGCTATGTGGAACCGCTGGTGCCGGCTTTGATTGAGGCAGGGATTGACTGTCTCCAGCCGCTGGAGGCCAAGGCGGGGATGGACCTGGTGAAACTGAAGAAGGAATTCGGGGATCGAATCGCCTTCATGGGCGGCATGGATGTGCGGACGCTGGTGGCCAATGACCTCGAAGCGGTGCAGGCGGAGCTGGAAAAGAAACTGCCGGCCGCCATGCAGAACAGCGGCTATATTTTGCAGGTAGATCACAGCGTTCCCTACCAGGTCGATTATGAAACCTACAGGTATTTTATGGAAAAAGGCCTGGCTATGGGCACCTATAAATGACGCCAGCGTCAAAAACTCTTCGTTCCCTTGTTATTGATGAGCCAGAGCCGTTTTTGGATGTCCTTACCGACTTTTGGCGGTTCCGTTATAAATAAATCGTACCTTCCGTGCTGGATTTTGTTCATTCGGTTTACCGGGTGAGAAATGAAAATATTGATAGCAAATGTTGGCAGTTCCTCCCTGAAATGCCAGTTGTTTGATATGCCGGCGGAAACGGTCCTGGCGAAGGTGCATGTCGAGCGGATCGGCTCGGCCAAGGCCCCGGTGGAATGGAGCCTTGGCGGCGGGCCGGCTCAGAAGGCGGACGTTTCGATTCCCGATTATGCCGCGGCGATGCGGTTTGTCCTGGATACCCTCACCGGTTCCCAGGCAGGGATTTTGCCATCAATAGCGGATCTGGATGCGGTCGGTTTTAAAGCCGGCTTAGCCAAAGGGATTACCGGCTGCCATTATATGGAGGAAGAGATTCTGGCTGCCCTGGATGACTACAACCGCATCGTGGCCCCTCTGCACAACAAAATTTATGTCCAGGCCATCCGGTATTTCCGTAATCTGCTGCCGCATACTCCCTTCATCGGTTTGTTTGAGACGTTTTTCTGTCAGGATCTGCCTGCGTACGAGGCCATCTACCCTATTCCCTGGGAATGGACGGAAAAGTATGCCATCCGAAAAACCATGGGGCACGGCGCCAGCCATTTTTACCTCAACCATCGGATTGCGGAACTGATTCGGCGGGCCAGGGAGGAAATCAATGTAATCCAGATGCATCTGGGCGGAAGTTCTTCCCTGGCGGCCATCCAGCGGGGCGTCAACAAGGGGGGGACCGTCGGTTTTACCACGCAGTGCGGCCTGCCCTATTCGAACCGTGCTTCGGATTTCGATCCCTGCCTGATTCCTTTTCTGGTAAGCCGCGGGGAAGGCACGATGGAAGAAGTGATGGCCCGGCTGCTGACCGGGGGCGGCCTGGCGGCGTTGTCGGGAATGGGGTTTGATATGCGCGATTTGCAGGAGGCCGCCGACCGGGGAAATGAACGGGCGCGGCTGACGATTGACTTTTATGTGAATCAAATTCGTAAATATCTGGGAATCGGCCTGGTTACCCTGGGACATACGGATGCACTGGTTTTTTCCGGCGGAACCGGGGAAGCCAGCGCTTACCTCCGCGGGCGCATTCTGGAAAACCTGGAGGAGTTTGGCATCCGGCTGGACGAGGGAAAAAATAACACATGTTTCCGCCGGGAGGGCCGGATTTCGTCCGACGACTCGAAAATCGAAGTCTGGGTGGTGCCGACCAATGAGGAAATCGTGGTTGCCCGTGAATGCGTAAAACTACTCAATCAATCAGCCCAAGAAAAGGAATGACTATGCGGACCTCCCGTGAACGCGTCGGGTAATTACCCGCTGAAACTTTGAATAGCTTAAAAGGAAAACAGGAATAAAACGATGAAAGTGGAAACTTTACTAGAATTCTGCGTGCAAGCGATGTTGAAATGCGGGATGCGGAAAAAAGAGGCCCGGATCGCCGCTGAGGTGCTGGTTACGACCGATGCCTGGGGCGTTTATAGCCATGGGACCCGGGCCTTGCGGCAATACCTCAAACGGATGCGGGCTGGCGGCCTGAAGGCCCAGGCCCGGCCCCATATCATCCACGAAGGTCCGGCCTTTGCCATGCTGGATGCGGATAACGCCCTGGCGATGGTGTCTGCCTGCCGGGCGATGGAGATCGCGATAGCCAAGGCGAAAACCGCCGGGATTGGTTATGTCACCGTTAAAAACAGTTGTCACTTCGGGGCCGCCGGCTATTATGCCAATCTGGCGGTTCAAAAAAATATGATTGGTATGGCCATGAGTAATGTGGATACCAATGTCGTGGCCCCCAGCAGTAAAAAGCCGGTGATCGGCTGTAATCCGCTGGCGTATGCGGTGCCGGCCGGCAAAGAAAAGCCGGTTTTTCTGGATATTGCCATGAGCACGGTGGCGGCGGGGAAAATCGCGGCCGCGAAATTTGCCGGAAAAAGCATCCCGAATAACTGGTTTGTGGATGATGAGGGGCTACCGACGACCGATCCGAGTCTGTATCCCGAACATGGGGCCTTGCAACCGATGGCCGGGCATAAGGGCTTCGGTCTGGCGATTCTGATCGAGGTGCTTTCGGCGGTGCTGGCGGGGGCGGCGGTGACCAAGCAGTTGAAAAGCTGGGGGCTGGAAGACCCGGCGAATCCAACGGGGCATGGACATGCGTTTCTGGCGATTGATATTGCCGCACTTATGCCGATGGATGTCTTTCAAGAACGGATGGATCAGATGATCCGCGAAATTCGCAATGCACCGAAGGCCAAAGGGGCGGATCGCATCTATCTGCCGGGCGAGATCGAATGGCAGCGGTATGAAGAGCAAAAGCAGAAGGGCTTATCCCTGCCGCCCGAGGTGATCGACAGCCTTTACGGCCTGGCGGATGATTTGGAGTTAGAACGTTTGTTTTAAGGTAGGTGATTAAAACAAACCAGAGGAGATATAATGTTGAACCGAATGGTACCAAAGGCTGGTCTGGCAACAATAGCAGCAATTATCTGGCTGGCATACCCGGCAATTGGGAGCGATTTTTATGTCGCGCCCGAGGGTAAGGATGCCAATCCCGGCACGGCCGACAAGCCGTTTGCCAGCGTGGCCCGGGCGCGGGATGCGGTTCGCCAAAAAGTGGCGGCCGGTCTGGATCACGATGTGGTGGTGTCAATCCGCGGCGGAGTTTATCCCCAGACCGGGACATTAGTTTTTGGCCCGGAGGATTCCGGCACGGAGCAGTATTCGATCACATACGCGGCGGCAGAAGGTGAGAGAGTGGTCCTGAGCGGCGGGCGGATGATTAGCGGCTGGAAAAAAGGAGAGGGGGAAATCTGGACGGTGGAACTGCCCGAAGTCAAGGTGGGCAGGTGGTACTTTAATCAGTTATTTGTCGAGGGTCGGCGGACCATTCGGGCAAAAACGCCAAACGCAGGAGTTGGGGATTGGCCGGGAGGATGGAACTTGATTCCCGGAGCAAATAACAGCGATGCTCATGATGCCGTCGTCACCTTGGGGGTGAATCATCCCATCCAGGCCTGGAAGAACCTCACCGATGTCGAGGTGATTTGGATCTGCAACAATGCCGCGACGCGAAAACGCCTGGGAAGCGTGAATGAAAAAGAAAACACCTTTACGCTGCCTCCGCCGCATATGTGGCCGCACGGATTTACCGGTGAATATAACATTAGCTTTCCCGTCGGAGGTTTCGGGTGTTATTTTGAAAACGCCCGCGAGTTCCTCGACACGCCGGGTGAATGGTACCTGGATCGCCAAGCGGGCATACTTTCCTATTGGCCGCGGGAAGGGGAGGATCTGACGCAAGCTGAGGTGGTAGCGCCTGTGGTCCAAAATACGCTGCTGGCCGTTCGAGGCACGCAGCAGCAGCCTGTGAGAAATCTCCGTTTCCAGGGTATTCGAGTAGCCTACGTGGACTGGCCGCTGCCGCCCCAGGGCTTCACGGGTCTGTTTGGTTGTCTCCAGCTTGTTGAGCAGAAAGAGCCCCAAGGAGCCTGGAAATTTCACTGGATCGACGCCGCGGTCAGCTTTAGATACGCCCGGGGCTGCCATTTTATCGGCGGGGCCGTCGAACACGCCGGCAGTATTGGCCTCAGCCTGCTGAACGGCTGTGCCGAGAACGTAATTGAAGGCAACCACCTCTACGATCTGGGCGGTGGAGGAATAACAGCCGGTGCGATACGAAACCGCGACACCTGGCAGTGGGCCGATCCTTTGGACAAGGATGACCACAAGAATTATCGTATTGCCAACAATCATATTCACGATTGCGGCATAGACTACTATGACGCGGTCGGCATCCTGGTATGGATGACCCAGGAGACGGTTGTCGCGCACAACCTGATTCACGACATTGCCTACTCGGGAATCGTTCTCGGCGGCAACGAAAGCCCTGAATCTCCGTATTTAGCCAAAAACAACACGGTGGAGTACAATCACGTCTATAACGTTATGCAGGTGGCAAACGATGGGGCGGCGATCTACGTCAGTTTTCCCCAGGCGGAGCGTGGCGCCCTGATTCGCGGCAATTTGTTCCATGACATCGGTCGTCATGATTATCGATTGGGCATTTACCTGGACACGGTCGGAGTGCCGCATGGGTGCGCAGGCTATCACTTTGAGGGCAACGTTGTCTTCCATAGTGAAATTCCCATGAGCCAGGGTGTGAAAAACTCAGAGGAAAATCGGTGCATTGACAACCTGCTCTACAAAGGCGACGGACCCGCGGCGGAATTCATAAAAGCCTTTCAAACTCAGGCGGGCCTCGAACCGGCCTATCGCCGTCAGCTAGTGGGCATCATTGAACCGCCGTGCCAATTTTATCGGTTAACTGAGTACAGCCGTGCTATGAATGTCTGGTCTGCCTGGCAGTTCCATTGGCCGGAAAGGGAGGGCGGGGTGGTTCAAGTCTTCCGCCGTTCCGAAAGCAGGGAAGATTCCCAACACATCAAACTGCGTAGTCTGGATGCCGATGCCAGGTACGAAGTGAAGAACCTTGGCACAGAGACAACGAGTCAACATTCCGGCCGCGAACTGATGGGGGAAGGCTTTCCGGTGACACTCTCCGATCCCAGTCCGACTCATTTAGAAGACGGCAGTTGGCATCATATTGCGGTAACCCACGATGGGACCGGGATGCAAACCTATGTCGATGGTGCGGCGGAGGGGCTTTTTGTGCCAATGAGTCCAGGTCCCGCTTCCAGTCATCCTGCCCCGTTCGGTATTGGTGCCAGCCCCTCGTTAGGCCGTTATTTTAAAGGTGCGATCGATGAAGTGGCAGTTTTTAACACGGCTCTGAGTGAGGAAGCGATTCTGTTTATCAAGAATAATGGTGTTGCTGATTACGATCCGAATGCCGGGTTGACTGGATTCTGGGATTTTGAGGAGGTCAGTGGTGTGCTGGCCCATGACAGAACGGTTCATCAGAATCACGGAACGCTGCAAAATTTCAATTTTGCTTCGGCATCCGTTTCCGACCGGTTCGGTAATCCCGGCGGCGCGTTGCGATTTAATGGGACCAATACTTTGATTACCTGCGGCAATAATCCAAGTCTGGATATAACCAATCAGATTACGATTCTTGCCTGGGTAAAACCGGAAGGCGTTCAACCTTCCTTTTCAACGGTTGTTGATAAAGAAGAATTATCCCGTGGTGGATATACTCTCATGGTCGATGGGTCTGCCGTGCTGTCTTACCTGTGTAACGGCGGCCCCTGGATTCGATCGGGTGGACACGATGAATTTTCCCTGGAGCCCATCCGTACGACAACGATCGAGTATCAACGTATCCAGAAAGATAAAGAACAGAACGAAATGTAATGGAAATGCACACTGGATTACAAACGGATATTAAAAACCATTTATGTGGAACTTGAGTATAATATTGTATATTTGGATGGAGTACGCAAATGCAGAATGATGAATTACATGGTTTGATTGTGCCGGTAATCACTCCCCTCGATAATGAGGATCGGGTGGATGAAATTTCCTTTCGCAAGGTGATCCGGTTTTTGAAGAAAGCGGGAGTCCACGGCCTGTTTGTGGGCGGGTCTGCCGGGGAAGGGCCTTTGCTGACCCTGGCGGAATGGACGCGGATGGTGGAAATTGCCTTTACGGAAGTAAAAGGGGAAATCTTTTTGCTGGGCGGGGTTATGGATACCTCCAGCCCGCGGGTGCTGGAAAAGATCCAAATCCTGGACCAGATCGGCTACCGGAATTTTGTTGTTACTCCAACGTTTTATCTGCCGGCCACCCAGCCGGACTCGCAGTTGAAACTATTCGGCCAGTGTTATGAAGCCCGCCGGCAGATGCAGATGATTCTCTATAATATCCCCGGCTGCGTGGGTACGGAGATAGCGGTGGAGACGATGTGCCAGGCCGCCCGGCGCGGCTGGATCCGGTTCTGCAAGGAAAGTTCGGGGAATATGCTTTATTTCAAGACGCTGGTGATGAAGGGGGCCGAGGTCGGTTTGCAGGTTCTGCAGGGGGATGAGGCCACCATGGTGCAGGGGCTGCTGGCGGGGGCCTGCGGAATCGTGCCGGTCTGTGCCAATTTTGAGCCGGAGACGTATTTGCGGGCGTACCAGGCCGCGCAAAAACCAGATCTACAAG
>JAKQBU010000515.1 GCA_029573975.1 Planctomycetota bacterium | reverse complement strand
TCATCACCACCGAGGCCAGCACCACCCGGATCGAGGAGCTTAAGGCGGTGGGAATCCGCGGCTATGTGCATAAGCCGTTCACCGCCGAAAATATTCGCAATATGCTGCTGGAGATGCTGGGCGCCCCCCAGCCATCATGAGCGCAGAGCCGGAGAGAATGATATGGCGATAACCAGTCTGATTGAAAAAAAAACCATCAAAGTACTGATTGTGGATGACTCCGCCGTAGTTCGGAAAATCCTTACCCAGCAACTGGGCCAGGACCCGGAGATCGAAGTGGTGGGAACCGCGCCGGACCCCTATATCGCGCGGGATAAAATCCTGGCCTTACAGCCGGATGTGATTACCCTGGATATTGAAATGCCCCGGATGGACGGTATTACCTTTCTCCGCAAACTGATGAAGCATCACCCGCTGCCGGTGATTGTGGTCAGCTCTCTTACTCCGCAGGGCGGGGAAATGGCGCTGGAAGCCATAGACGCCGGCGCGGTCGATGTCCTGTGCAAACCCGGCGCCGCCTATACCGTCGGGGATCTGGGCCAGGATCTGGTTCACAAAGTCAAGGCCGCCTCCCGGGCCAAAATAAGGCAGGTCAAATCGGCCCCGGAGCAGGAAGATAAACCGGTCCGGCTCAGCCTGACCAAAACCACCGATAAAATATTTGCGATCGGGGCTTCCACCGGAGGGGTGGAGGCCCTTACCCAGGTTTTAACGGCCCTGCCGGCCAATGCCCCGGGGACCGTGATTGTCCAGCATATGCCGGTCAAATTTACCGCCTCCTTTGCCCAGCGGCTCAATACCCTCTGTGCCATGGAAGTCAAAGAAGCCCAGGAAGGCGATTCGGTCATCACCGGCCGGGTCTTGCTCGCCCCCGGCGGCTTTCACATGCTCCTGCGCCGTTCCGGCGCCCGCTATTACGTAACCATCAAAGACGGACCCCAGGTCCATCATCAAAGGCCCAGCGTCGAAGTCCTCTTCCATTCCGTGGCCCAGTATGCCGGCGCCAATGCCATCGGCGCGATCCTGACCGGCATGGGTGCCGACGGGGCCAAGGGCCTGCTCGAAATGCGACAGAATGGCGCCCATACCATTGCCCAGGACGAAGCCAGTTCCGTGGTTTTCGGCATGCCCAAAGAAGCCATTGCCCTCAATGCCGCGGAAAAAATCATGTCACTCCGCGATATTCCCCAGGCGATGCTGAATTACGCGATGATCGAGTAAAAAAGAGTGCCGGTTAGGATAGGACCATCACTCCCTGATCATCTTATAAACCAAAACCGCCGAATCGCGTTTCTCTTTCAATTCCACTGCCAGCCCCGCCAGTTCTTCTCCCGGTATTCTGGTAACGGCCGGCGGCTCGGAACGGATTGTCAATTTGACTTCATACCGCTTTTCCCGGTTTATCTTTCTCAGGTTCGCCTGTAAAGTCATAATATTGCTTTCCGGCTTTCGCACGAATACCGCCACGCCGGCGTTTGTATCCCGGTCGTGGAACTGCCAGGCGGTCCAGCTATCCTTGCCCGGGCTGTACGGGATCAGCGGATAATAATCACCATAAAAATAATCCCGGATTTCCTGGTACTCCCGCACCTGGGGAATAAAACCGTCAATCACCATCTTGCCGTCCCAGTTCGACAGCGTCATCCCCGCCCCCATCGCGCCCCGGAACAGGTCCTGGTCCGATACCCCCAGCGAGGTCTGCTGCAAGGGCACCCAGTACGACAGGCCAAACATGTGGCTTTGCAGGTCGCATAAATCCTTCACCTCAAACGGATAATCCGTTCGCCATAAAACCGCGCTCCGCGAAATCATCTCCAGATCGATTCTCCGGCCGCCGCTGGCACAATTGTCAATCTTCAGGCCCGGCACCCGCTTCTTCAGCTCATCCCAGAAGGCATAAAGGCCTTCAATATGTTTCATCTCCGTAATGCCGGTCCGGTCCGGCTGATCCGCCGCCTGCCAGGCCCAGGCCGGGTCCATATTGAAATCCTGCCGGTACCAGGTCGCCCCCGTCTCGATCATCTGTCCGGCAACCATATCAATGATCCCCTGCAGCGCCTCCGGATTCCCCAGGTTCACCAGGCCGCCGCCCAGCAGCCAGTCCGGGTGTTTCTGGGCCAGTTCACTCCCGCCGTTGGCGATCTCCGGCTGGAACCAGATCAGCAGCTCCTTGTTATGCTGCTTCAAAAAATCAGACAGCGGTTTCATGCCTTCCGGAAACAGCCCCTTATTCGGCCACCAGTTGCCGCTCTGCGTCCCCCACACCCCGTCAAAAACCGTGGAATTCTCCTTCACCTGGGCACTTCCGTACCACCCCGCATCAATCCAGAACACCTCATATTCAAACCCTTTATCAATGGCTTCCTGCGCTCGGCGGATTTGCTCCTGGCACGACACCTCCCCCCAGTTCAAATAACACACCGGCATTTTCAAATGGGTCTGATCCTCGTTCTTTGGGGAATAATGCCTCAGCAGAAAGCGTCTCCAGGTATTGTACGACTCTTCCAGCTCCCCCTGCCATTCCATCAAAAGAATCCGGGGCGTCCGGACTTTTTCCCGCGGATACAGCAAAAACCGCGTCTTCTTCATTCCCCCGACCAGCTTAACCGCATTACCGCTTCGGCCGATGTCCATTTGCCAGTCACCCGTCCAGCCCAGCGCGCCAATCACTCCATACGAATCGATCTGCATATTGAAAAACGGCAGGTACGCATCGGACGACCGCCCCCGGCTGGACTGAAATTGCACGTTCCCAATCGAATTCATCGTGGAAAACACCTTGCGTAACGGCGCATAGCTTTCCGGCGAAAATTCATCCCCCTTGGCATAATGCAGCGTATAGGTATGAAAAGCCGCCGCCGGCAGTTGCGCCTGTAATGGAAAAACATCTTCGATAATGGCCGTATTCTGATCCCCTTCATTGCTGAAATACACCACCCACTCCACGGCGGGTAACTGGCTATATTGTTTCACCTCCGCCGTCACCCGCAGCCCGCTCTCCGGATCTGCATACCGATGCTGATACACCGTA
>JAKQBU010000501.1 GCA_029573975.1 Planctomycetota bacterium | reverse complement strand
CAGTTGACCGAGCGGATTCGCCGCCGGCCCTACGCCGTCGTGCTCCTCGATGAAATCGAAAAAGCCCATCCCGACGTCTATAATATGCTCCTGCAGATTATGGAAGAAGGCCGGCTGACCGACAGCTTCGGCCGCCATGTGGACTTCCGTACCGTCATCCTCATCATGACCAGCAATATCGGGGCGGACCTGATTAAAAATCAGGCCGGGTTCGGGTTCGGCAAACGGACCGCCGAAGCCAATTACGAAAAAATGAAGGATATGCTCCAGAAAGAAGTCGAGCGGCACTTCCGTCCCGAATTTCTGAATCGGCTGGATGACCTCATCGTCTTCAAGGCTCTGACCCGCGAAGATCTGCAGACCATTGTGGATTATGAACTCAAAAAAATTACCAAGCGAATCGCCGATCAGGGCCTGAAAATGGAACTGACCGGCGAGGCTAAGGAATTCCTCATCGAAAAAGGCTACGATCCGGAGTTCGGCGCCCGGCCGCTGCGGCGGGCCATCGAGCGGTACGTGGAAGATCCCCTGAGCGAAGAAATCCTCCGCGGCAACTTCAAGGGCAAAAATACCATCAAGGTCAGCACGGTGGAGGGTCACCTCCACTTCGAGGGCGTTATGGTCGAACCCGGCCAGCCGGATGATGCCAAAACCACACCGGCCGAAATTTCCCAAAGCACCTGACCCGGGCCTCCCGCGCCAAAATCGCGTGATTCTGCCCGCCATCACTGACAGCCGGAAACTATAGTCCCTCCCGGAATGGTCTTTGTATGGTCATTGCTGGCCATTTGCCTGGTTTATAATATACTCCATCGCCGCCACGGTATCCTCATACGAGGTAATATGGCCTTCTTCGGGCCGATGGATCAGCAAAACCCTGGGATTATGCCATGCAGTGCGATTATCATGTCATGTTCCACCCGGCCGTCAAAACCGCCGGGCAGCCGGATGATATATTTCTGGATACTGCCGTCATAATCCGCCCGAAACTCCCTGTCCACGCCGGGCTGCAGTTCCGTAATCGCCTGCCCAGCCGCCAGCGGAGTTTCACTCCCCCTCACCGGG
Source organism: Planctomycetota bacterium (assembly GCA_029573975.1). The sequence goes on along the minus strand of JAKQBU010000501.1, from coordinate 722 downwards.
TCTTTCGATAAATCCCTTTGGCAGCCCGCCCCGCCCAGCAATACCAGCCCCATGATAACCAGCCATTTATACCATATCCGCATTTTCTGACCTTTCCTCTGCATACACCTTACCATTCACATATCCTCTCATCCGGCCATATGGTACAACAAGCTCCTATATCTATCAACATTGGTCTTGTAATACTATGAAGCGACGAACGGGAGCGTCGTATTTCATGGGTGATCGCGGCGAGTCACCGTGTGGGTAGCACCCCCTACCGGCTGAGGAAGGGGATGGGGGTTAGGGTGAGGGGGATTGGGGCGGTGGCGGTTTTTAGGTGGAGGGTCGGATTGGGGGGCAGATGGGGATTGAGGTAGCCCAGGGCGATGGTTTTTTGCAAGGCTGGGGAGAAGCAGGAGCTGGTGAGGCGGCCGGCTTCGAGGTCAGCCGTGAAGATGGGTGCGGGCAGGTTCAGGCGGAGTTCGGGGTGGGCGGCCAGGAGAAAACCGGCTATTTGGGGGGTATGGTTGCCTGCGGCCAGGCGGCGGAGGGCGGGGGCGCCGATGAAATCGCCGGCCAGATCGACGGCGTGGTGCAAACCGGCGGTCCAAGGGTCGATGGTTTCGTTCAGCTCGGAGCCGAATCCCGGCTGGCCGGCCTCGATGCGGAGGGAATTGCGGGTTTCCAGGCCCGCCACACCCGCATTATAGATTTTGCCGTATTTTTCGAGCATATCCCAG
>JAKQBU010000484.1 GCA_029573975.1 Planctomycetota bacterium | reverse complement strand
ATCGTGGCCGCCGCCACCCCGATATACAGCAGCCGGATTGGCATCTCATCTTTCGAATGGGCGGTTTTGGCCCCGGCCGCCTTTTGCATGCTCCGCACCGCGCTGACAATCAGCGGCAGGGCAAACACGATCCCCGTCAGCGCCCCGCCCACCAGCATCCCGATCCCCACCGGGCGAAACAGTTCTTTGCTAAGATATTCCGGCATCGTTTTGCCCAGCGTTTCCAACTCCGCCGGGCTGGGCAGAAGATGCATTTGGTGCAGGACCGGCGCCAAAATCCAGTAGCAGGTGAAACCGCCGATCAGAAAACAAAACCCGCCCTTGCCCGCGATGAACGCCACGCCGATCGTCATCAGCGAAATATACCAGATGCCGTTCATATACTCCGGCATCCCGATCAGGCGGCCCAGGTTCCAATACTCCACTTCGGTGCTGCGGCTGGCAAAATGCACCGCGCCGCTCACCGCAATACCCCCCAGCAGCAGCAGCGCCTTATGCACCCCCGCCCCCGGCGATTTCAAAATGGTGGCGACCGCCAGGCCGCCCGGATAGCTCAGCCGCTCATAATCGATCATCTGCTTTCGCAGCGGAATAATAAACGCAATCCCCAGGATTCCGCCGGCGATGCACGCAAACACCAGCAGCACCGGATTAAAGTCCGTATGCCCCAGGATAAACAGCGCCGGCACCGTGAACATCATCCCCCCGGAGGCCCCGTTCACCGCGCTGGCCAGCGTCTGGTTGATGTTGTTTTCCACGATGCTGCTCCGCCGCAGCACTCCCCGCAGCACCCCGAATCCCAGAATCGCCGCCAGCTCCGACCCTTCAATCGAAAAACCCAGGATCAAACACGCATACCCGATACTGACGGTAATCAGCGAACCCAATATATATCCCACCACAACCGCCGGTAACGTCAGTTCCGGATACGGCCCCCGTCGAATGATTCGTTCCTTACTCATGCTGCTTCCTTTTCTCCAGCAAAATTTCCACCTCGTCCATCGCCCGGTTCATCGCCTCCATCGTCGCCGCAAACGGCGCCGGCGTCGTCATATCCACCCCCGCTTTCTGCAGCAGATTGACCGGGTAATCCGACCCGCCCGCCGCGATTAACTCGATATATTTCTCCACCGCCCCGGCCTCCTGCTTCAGCACCCGCTCCGCCAGCATCGTCGAAGCAGTAAAGCTCGTCGCATACTGATACACATAATAATGGCGGTAAAAATGCGGAATAAAGGCCCATTCGATACAATACAAATCGTGAATCTCGCACACCCCCAGCTCATGCCCGTAATATTTCTTCAGGATTTCCCCGTACATCCGGCTGAGGATTTCCCCCGTCAGCGGCTCGCCCCGCTCCGCCGTTTCGTGCATCCGCAGCTCAAACTCCGCAAACTGGCTCTGCCGGAATACCGTCTGCCGCACCCCTTCCACATAATTCATCAGCAGGTTCAGCCGCATCTCCACCTCCTGGATTTCCGCCAGCATCCGGTTCATCAGCAGCGCCTCGTTAAACGTCGAGGCCACCTCCGCCACAAACAGCGAATAATCCGCGGTGGCATACGGCTGGGTCTGGTTGGCATAATAACTGTGCATCGTATGCCCCAGCTCATGTATCAGCGTACTGACATCGTTGTAGCGCTCGTTGTAATTCATCAGGATATACGGATGCACCTCGTACGCGCTGCCGCTGGAATACGCCCCCGATTGCTTGCCGGCCGTCGGGTACATGTCAATCCATCGCTCGGTAAACGCCCGCCGCACCACCTCCGCATACTCCGGCCCCATCGGCTCCACCGCCGCCAGAATCAGCTTCTTCGCCTCTTCCACCGAATAGCGCCGGTCCATCTCTTGTACCACCGGGGCATACACATCGCTGTACTTTAGCTTCTCCACCCCCAGCATCCGCTGCTTCAAACGCAAATACCGGTGTAGCGAATCCAGATTCTGGTTCACATTCTCCAGTAGGGCCGAATAGACCGCCACCGGAATATTAAACTCGTCCAGCTTGCTTTCCAATGTATTGTTATAATGCCGCGTCCGGGCATAAAACATGTCCCGCTTGACACTCGAATAAAGCTGCACTCCGAAGGTCCGCTGAAACCGGTTCAGGCTCCCCCAGAACGCCTGAAACACCTTCTCCCTGTCCTGCCGTTCCGGAACCGCCCGGTACCGGGAATAACCGGCCTGATTCAGCGTTACCGTCTGCCCGTCGCTGAGCGTCAGCTTCGGATACGGGAAGTCCGCGTTGCTGAATATCTGGTAGATCGAGGCGGGGGTATTCGCCAACAGGCTCGACTCCGCCAGGATTTTTTCCTCCTTATCGGACAGCCGGTGGGCCTTGGTCCGCTGAATGTCATGCAGCGTCATCCGATGCACCTGCAACCCCGGCTCAGCCGCCAGAAATTCTTCGATTTTCCCCTCCTCCATCGCCGCGATCTCCGGCACGATAAACGACGCCCGCGAATGATAATCCGTGCCCAACTGCTCCAGTTGCTGCCGCATCCCCAGGGCCTGCGAATCACGCGTATCCTGATCGCACCGCATCGCCGCATAAGACCGCAGCCGCCCGAACTCCTTGGAAATCCGGCTGTCAAACTCCAGGCACGCCAACATTTCCGCCCCCGAACCGCCCAGCCGCCCTTTAAACCGCTCGATCCCCGCCATCTCCCCGGCCATCCCCAGCCGCGCCTGGTCCCAGGCCGCATCCGAGGGATACAAATCCTCCAGATTCCAAAGGTACTGGACCGGCACCTCCGACCGCTCCCGGATTTCCGCCGCCAGCAGCACCGGCATCACCACCATAAAAATCAGCACCAAACCCCACATACCGCTAAAATCCTCGGCTGAAAACATAATGAATTCCTTCTATTTATGACTCATCCTGTATATACGTCTTCTCTTTATAACGGGCCGCAAACGGAATAAACACCACCGCCGCCAGCAGCATCATCCCCGCAAAAAACAGAAAATAATGGCTGCCCGCCAGCTTGCTGCTGCCGTCCTCATTCACGATGACCGCATTCACCCCGGCCGTAAATGCATTCCCGACCGAAATCGACAGCAGGTAGATCGCCATAATGAACGACTTGATCTTCCGCGGGGCCTGCGTATAGGAAAACTCCAGCGAGGTAATCGAAACCATCACTTCCGACGAGGTCAGAATCACATATCCGATAAACATCCACCCGATGCTCGGCTTGCCGCCCCCGTCGATCCGGCTTTGAATCCACGCCGAAAAAACATAGGCCGCCACCATCACAAACATGCCGATCGAAATCTTGCGCAACGGCGTCAGCCGGAACACCCGGTTCAGCAGCGGATATCCTACATACGAAAAAAACGGGATCAGCAGCATAATCAAAACCGGATTGGCCGCCACGATCTGCGACGGCAGCCAGTCATGCCCCAGCCAGCGGCGGTCCATCTGCTCCGCCTGCAACACCCACGCCGAGTCCATCTGGTCGAACAAGGCCCAGAACATCACAATAAATATATAAATCAGGCACAGCTTCCCGATGGCCCGCAGCCCCTCGCCGCTGAATGCCTCCTTCACAAAGCCGATCCCCGCCGCCGGCACATGCACAAACCGCTTCCGCCCCAGCCAGAACGCTGCCGTCGCCAGCAGCATGAATACTGCCGACGTGCCGAAGGCCACCCGCGGCCCCCACAGGTCCAGCAGGACCGGAACCGACAGATTCGCAAGACACGCGCCAAAATTGATCGAAAAATAAAACCAGCTATAGATTCTTTCCAGCAGATGCTGGTTCGACTTGCCGAACTGATCCCCCACATTCGCCGACACGCACGGCTTGATGACCCCCGACCCGATGGCGACCAAAATCAGCCCCGCCGCCAGCCCCACCCGCGTCTGATCCACCGCCAGGGC
>JAKQBU010000447.1 GCA_029573975.1 Planctomycetota bacterium | reverse complement strand
GGAGGGGCGGTTGGCGGCATGGCTGGGCAAGGAAGCCTGCCTGATCTTTCCCAGTGGTTATGCCGCCAATCACGCGATTTTAACCGCCCTGCCGGGCAAAGACGATCTGGTGGTGATTGACAAACTGGTACACGCCTCGATTATTGACGGGGCGCTGGCAGGGCCGGCGACGGTGCGGACCTGGCCACACCGGCAGACGGATAAGCTGCGAAAGCTGCTGGACCGGGGCGGCTACGAGCAGGCTTTCCTTGTTACTGATTCGCTGTTCAGCATGGATGGGGACTTCGCCCCGCTGGCAGAACTGGCTGAGATCAAAAAGAAGTATAATGCGATGCTGGTGGTGGATGAGGCTCATGCCTTCGGCTGTGTCGGCCCGGATGGAGCGGGTTATGCGGCGGAAAGGGGACTGAGCGATGCGGTGGATGTTGTGATTGCGACTTTTTCCAAGGCCCTGGGGGGGGCCGGAGGTTTTGTTGCCGCCAGCCGAACGATAGTGGATTATCTGGTGAACAAGGCCAGAGGATTTATTTTTACCACTGGGATTCCGGCGGTGAATTGTCTGGCGGCGGAGGCGGCTCTGGATATTATCCAGCGCGAGCCGCAGCGACGCCAGCGGCTGATCGACCAGGGCCGGTATCTGCGTGAGAAATGCCGGGAAAAGCTCTGGGATACCGGCGGCTCGGAAAGTTATATCGTGCCGATTATTCTCGGCTCCGCCGAACGAGCGGTAGAGGTTAGCCGCCGCCTGTTCGAACGGGGGTTCTTCGTCCCTGCCATCCGCCCGCCTACCGTGCCCCCAGCCGGTTCCCGTTTGCGTATTTCCCTGATGAGCGAACATACGCAGGAAGATATAGATGATTTATGTGAAAATTTACAAAACATTATCATACCAGGAATATAAGTTACGTTTATACATCATCATGTTACTTTCAGCTATGGAAACCGGTTGTATATGTGGTTATTTTAGTTCATTATCGCTACAGGTTCGTCTGAAAATACTATGGGAAAATATTCGGGGGTAACGAGGAGTATGAGACATGGCGAAAAGTGAAACAAACACGGAAAATCAGGTCAACCGCCGGGATTTGCTCAAGACGGGGCTGCTGGCCGGGGTGGGATTGGCTTTGGGCGGCGTCGGCGGTACCGGTTGTGCCTCGGCGGCCCGGAAGGCGACGCCGCTATTCGAACTAAAGGCGGCGCCGATGGACGTGGTGCGAGTGGGTTATGTTGGGGTAGGGGGGATGGGGTCCAACCATGTGAATAATCTCTTGAAAATCGAAGGCGTCCAGTTGAAGGCGGTCTGCGATATCGTCGAGGAAAAGGTAACGCGGATTCAGGATCTGGTGCAGCAGACTGGCCAGCCGCGTCCTACCGGTTATTCCCGCGGCAACTACGATTTTGTCCGGATGTGCGAAACAGAGGACCTGGACCTTGTCTATACCGCCACCCCCTGGGAGTGGCATGTGCCGGTGTGCGTGGCGGCCATGAAAAACGGCAAGCACGCTGCCACCGAAGTGCCTGCCGCTATTAGCATCGAGGAATGCTGGCAGTTGGTGGAAACGGCGGAGAAAACACGGCTCCATTGCGTGATGATGGAGAATTGCTGTTATGACGTTACGGAAATGATTATCCTCAATATGGTGAAACAGGGGCTGCTGGGCGAGCTGACCAACGCCGAATGCGGTTATCTGCATGACCTGCGGGGGTTGAAGTTCGCCGGCGGCGGCGAGGCCCTGTGGCGTACCGCCCATGCCATCAAACGCAAAGGCGACCTCTACCCGACGCATGGCTTAGGCCCGATTGCCCAGTGCATGGATATCAACCGGGGCAATAAATTTGATTATCTGGTGTCGATGGAATGCCAGTCGCTGGGATTAAACATATTTGCCGCCGAGCATCTGGGGCCGGACAGCCCGCAGGCCAAACAGAAATACGCTTCAGGCGATGTCACCAGTACCCTGATCCGCACCGCCCGGGGACAAACTATTTTCTTGGTGCACGATACTAACAGCCCGCGGCCCTACAGCCGCAAAATCATGGTCCAGGGGACTAAAGGAATTGTCCACAAATATCCCGATGAAAAAATTTATATCGAAGGTATCAGTCCTAACGATCAATGGGAGCCGCTATCGAACTATGCCGAGAAGTATCAGCATCCGCTGCGCAAGGCTCTGGAGCAGCAGTCGCAGGGAGCCGGCCACGGCGGTATGGATTTTGTCGAGGATTTCCGGCTGATCAACGCCCTACGGAAAGGATTGCCTACCGATATGGACGTTTATGATGCCGCCGCCTGGAGCGCGGTGTCGGAATTGAGTGAAAAATCCATCAATAACCGCAGCCGTTCGGTTGAGTTTCCCGATTTTACCCGCGGTCAGTGGAAGCAGCCACGATCCCTCCATGTGATGGACGTCTGAAAAACAGGTTAATGCAAACCGCAGGTGGAGCAGGACCGGTCAGGTAAGGTAGGTAACCAGGGCGATGAACTGCTCATCCGAATCAGCGGTGATTTGGGCGGTACGGATTCTCTTAAAATGCAGCCATAGTCCCGGAGCCGCCGACCGGATTTCGTTTTCAACGGTGATGGTGCCCCGGCCGCGGATGATGGTGATCGTTGCTTCCCGCCAATGCGATTCGATGGAATAGTGCTGGCCCCGATCCAGGCAGAGCAGCCCGGCCCGGAGTTTATCCTGCATCGGGAAAAAAACCTTTTGCGGCTGGTCGGGGCGGAACTGTGATTCTTTCAGCAAATCGATAAAGGTGACTGCCGCGGGCGCCGGATCATTTGCATGATTTCCCGAAAGGCAGCCGTCCACATCGCAGCCGGCATCCAGGGCCTGATTGACCAGTTGGTCCGCATGGGCATTGTGGCAGCGTCGGACATGCTTGATGTTGACGGTTTTGAAATCATCTATCAAATCCAGAATTTCCCGGCAGATTTTCTGAAGCGAAGGATTTTTTACCCGGTATTCCCCATTGACCTGTTTGACAATCAGCTCGCTGTCGCAGGAAATATCCAATTCCGTTCCATTGAGCCGGGCCGCGTGCTGCAGTGCCAGCAGCAAACCTTGATATTCCGCGTAATTGTTGGTTCCCTCCCCCAGAAAAAATCCCCGGGCCAGGAGTTTCTTTCCTTTAGCATCAGAGATGACCACCCCGGCTGCGGCTGGCCCTGGATTGCCTCTTGATCCACCGTCCGAATGAATAATCAATTTCATACGCTGCTTATTTGTGATTGACCGGTTCTTGTTTGGGCTGCATGTCCAGTACCAGGATCCGCCCGCAGCTCGGGCAGTAAATGACTTCATCCCGGGTCATCAGGGCATTGACCATTTCCAGGGGGATGGTCATGTAGCAGCCTCCGCAGGAATGATCCCCTTTTCGCCCGTTCATCTGGGAGATTTCCGCTAAGACTTCCCCATCATACCGCTGGGCCAGCCGTTCAAAAAAGGCCAGTTCTTTGCCCGGTACCTCTTGGGCCAGTTCCTGCCGTTTTTCGGTGAGCCGGGCGATTTCCTGATCGATGACGGTTTTCTTTTTTTCCGCTTCCGCCTGAACCTGGCTAACTTTCTGGCTTTCCGTTTCGATGGTTTTTTCGATATCCCGGCAAGCCGTCTGATCTCCGTCAATCTGGTTCATCAGGGCCAGAATCTGATCCTCCAGTTTGGATTTATCCGCCTTTCGGGTATTGATCTGGGTTAATACGGCACTGTAGTCTTTATTGGTTTTGGCGGTATTCAGCGCCAGCCGGAATTTGGCGATTTCTTCTTCGCGGGTTTTGAGTTCCAGTTCCAGCCTGCTGTAATGGAGTCGGGTAAGCTTAATTTCTTCATGCTTGGCCAGCAGAGCGGCTTTGGATTGTTCGATGTGCTGCTTTTGATAGGCTACCGAGTTTTGAATCTTTTTGAGTTTCTGTTTTTCTTGCCTGAGGTTTCGTTCAATGACCTGTAAATTTACTAACGAACTCAAAACCGGACCCATATGTTATGTATCCTCTTCAAAACCTACTACTATCTATCCACTTGTTAAACGAGCGTTTGCCAGGCAAATTCCGGTTGCAAAACTGGCTACATGGATTATGACCAGTCAGCAGAAGATTGCAAGTACTATATTTTCTTTTATCCTGACGGCACGGCACCTAATTTTTTTAAATCATTCATTCACAAATCTTTACCGATTTTTTAGCAAGAATCAGAACTGCAAAAATATTGTATTTTTCTGCTACATTCAAAGAAAGTGGCAAAAAAAGACCGGCGGCGGCACCTTCGGTTCAGGCTTCGTGGGGAAAATCAATAAAATGAATAATGGCAAGTAGTTATTTCGTTGCAGAGATGCAAGGAAGATTTCGCCAATGGTTCCTGGATTTTTAGTTTTACAAACCGGTAATTACCAGTACATTCTGTGGATATTTAGTAAAAGGTGAAACAGTGTTATGACGGAACGAATCAAGTTGTCCACACCCATATCGGAATCTGCGGTACGGGCCTTACGGGCTGCCGACCGGATTTTGATTAGCGGGACATTGCTTACGGCCAGGGATGCTGCCCACCTGCGGTTATGTCAATTGATTGAGCAGGGAGAAGAACTGCCTATCGACCTGGAGGGGCAGGTTATCTATTTTGTCGGCCCGACTCCCGCTCCCGTCGGCCGGGTGATCGGTTCGGCCGGCCCTACCACAAGCTCGCGGATGGACCGATTTTCTCCCATGCTGTATGCGCGGGGACTGCGCGGGACCATCGGCAAAGGCTATCGCAGCCCGGAAGTGGTCGAGAGCCTGCGAATATATGGAGCGGTTCATTTTTCCGCACTGGGTGGGGCGGGGGCGCTGCTAAGCAAGTGTATCGTATCCTCGAAAATTATTGCTTACGAGGATTTGGGAACCGAAGCCATCCGGAAGCTGGAAGTGGTCGATTTTCCGGCAGTGGTGGCCTACGATGTCTATGGCAAGAGTGCCTATGAGCTTACAAATACAGGAAAATGAAGCGGGGGTACGGTTTTCCGTGAAAGTCGTGCCCGGCAGCAGCCGCAGCCGGATCGCGGGTCTGCTGGGAACCGCCCTCAAAATCAACATTGCCGCCGCTCCAGAAAAAGGCAAGGCCAACAAGGAGCTGGTCCATTTTCTGGCGGACCTGCTGGCGGTGTCCAAATCCGCCGTCCAGGTACTGGCCGGCACCCATGATGTGCGAAAGGAAATTCAGGTTACGGGCATCAGCAGCCAAACGTTGCGTCAAATCCTGGAGCCGTATCTGATATGATCGCTATGCAGTCGATACGCGCGTATATTGGATTAGGCAGCAATC
>JAKQBU010000438.1 GCA_029573975.1 Planctomycetota bacterium | reverse complement strand
GCGGCGAGGGCGGCGGGCAGATCGTCGCCGCCGGCAGCCCGGAGGAAATCAGCCGGATAGCTCAAAGCTTTACAGGACAATTTCTAAAAGAAAAACTCCGTTCGTAAGATTGAAAAAAATACGAAAAAAGGGAATTTTTTGTAACCTTTCTCCAATTTTCGCATCTACCTATATATAGTATGGATCCATATACGGGATATTTGATGAAGATCAGGTAAAATCTGGAGGTATTGATTATGTGGCGAGCGATAGCGGTATCCCTGTTTCTGTTCAGTTGGTCAGGAGGTTGCCTGTTTGTGTACAACGGCGACAAGGTAGTCCGAAAAAATGAACCCAAACGGCAGGTGCAGTTCGAATCGGCCGAAGCGTCCCAGTTGTTCCATAATAAATTCAACGCCAGTCTCTGTTCCTGCCAAAACCGTGATGAGGAACACGAATCGGTGGTTATTCCTTTCATTATGGCCACCAACACCAGCACCAAATTATCCGAATCCGCCTGTTACAACGATGCCCTGACCCTCTGTGACAGCAACAATGACAACTGCATCAGCCTGGCGGAAGCCCAGACCTACGCCGGGATGTAAAAACTGCTACTTTGATGAAACCGCCAAAAGTCAATATTGACACCCAAAAACGGCTTTGGTTCCCCAAGCACAAGGGATCGAAGGGCTTTTGACGCGGGCGTTTACTTTCGGGTGTGGTTGAGAATTTGCCGCAGGTCGGCGGTATGGATATCGGTCAAATCCTTGACCACCTTGTCCGCCAGGGTTAGCTGCGAAGCGGGGTAGCTGGTCTCGGTAGCCAGGCAGAACATCCCCGCCCCCTTGGCCGATTGGATGCCCCAGAGACTGTCCTCGATGGCCAGGCACTGACTAGGCTTGATTTGGTTATCGGACCGCAAGGACCGATTCACCTTGGTCAGGCAGAGGGTATATCCTTCGGGATCCGGTTTGGAACGGGTAACCTCATCGGTTGATACGATTTCTCGAAAATATTCACGCAGCCGGGCCTGTGCCAAAATCGTCTCAATTTCACTGCGAATGGCTCCGGAATGAATGGCACAAATTGTACCATTTTTCTGCAAATCCCCTAGAAGTTCCACTACCCCCGGCAAAATCAGGCAATGCTGCCGGATATAATCGGCGAAATTTCGCTGTTTTTCGGCCACGATCTCCTCTATCAGTGCTGAAACCGCCGGTCGGCCATAATCTTCCAGAATATGCTGCACACATTCGGTATCGTCATACCCCAGATACTTGCAGCAGTAGGAATCCCAGGATAACACGATGTGGTGGGATTGCAGGGCCAGCCGCAGCATCTCAAAATGAGCCGGTTCACTATCGGCAATTACACCATCGAAATCAAAAATCACCATACGCAACACGGAAGACTCATGCATATAAAATCCTGTAATAAAAGAGTTTACAAAATAGTTGGACCGGTTGGCATCCAAATAATATTTAATTTTTCTTGCAATACGGCTTTCAAATACTATAAATAGTTCCAATCGTTAAGAAATTATCAAGGTTTATGAATATGTTCAACTTAGAATTGTCTCGAACGTTGGTAATAGTACCAGAGAATCCCAGGTATTTTGGCGACTTTTTAAAAAGCATTTCTTAGTAGTGTTAGAGCGTTTTGTGTCTTTCCGGCTGTAGGAAAAGGAATGTATTTTTAAGAGAACTTTGCAATTTTGTCGATTAGGAAACGGATGGACCTGATTTCTGAAACAGAATAATCTTTGTAATGATCCTGTTCTGCGGTGGAACAGGCAGCGAAATTTTATTGTTTTAAGCGAAAGGAAAAGATTATGAAACATGGTATGAAATTTGCTATGGCGGTAATCGTGCTGATCGGCTGCTCGACAGCATGGGCCGCCAGCGACGCCGAACTGCAAGAGCAGATACAGGCGCTGCAGAACCGGGTTGCCGAGCTGGAAGCCCAGCAAAGCACCCAGAACGTAGAGCAGCGAAATGCCGAGCTGATCAAGCAGTTGATGAATGAGATGGCCAACAATCCCAACGGCATGGGGCAGGATACGGCCGTCACCGCCGGTTACGATAAGAGGTTCTTCATCAAGAGCAGCGACGATCAGTTCAAGCTGGAATTCGATACCTTGCTGCAGTTCCGTCATACCTATATGTTCACGGATGATGGCAGCCGCGAACTCAATACCGACGGCACCCGCGCCGCGGATGGCGATGGAGTCGATTCCAGTGCCTCGGATTTCGAAGTCGAAACCTCCCGTCTGATGCTAATGGGGCATGTCCTCAAAGACCTCAAATACAACATTACCCTGGAAATGGATGATGATTCCGGCGATAATGCCAAACAGGGCGATGTGTATCTTTATACCTATGAATTGAGTTATTCCTTCATGCCCGAATTCGGAGTGAAAGCCGGGCGTTTCAAAGGTCCCTTCGGCAAGCAGGAGCCCGGTTCCACGGCCAAACTTCAGATGGTGGATCGTTCCCTGGCGGACAAAGTCTTCAACATTGACCGGGTTTCCGGTGTGGAAGGCTTCGGGATGTTCGATATGGGCGATGTCAAACCGGAATACCGCGTTGCGGTTTTCAACGGCTTCCGGAACAACAACGATGCGATGTACAGCGATACCGACAACAGCCCCGGCCTTGCCGGCCGCTTGATGTTCCCGATGATGGGTTCCTCTAGTGCCGATTTTGATGCCGAATCCGACATCGAATTCCATGAGAATCCGGTGGCCATGTTCGCTGTCAGCTATGCTTATGCTAATGACCGCTGCGAAGATCACTTCCTCGGCGGCAATAACGACAGCTATAAGTTCCTCGGCAAGAGCGCCGTGGACGGCAAAACGGATGTCTTCGAACTGGGCGGCGAAACCAACATGATTGGCGCCGATATGTCCTTAAAGTACAGCGGCTTGTCCGTCAATCTGGAAGGTTTCTACCAGCATCTCGATGTAGATAGCAAAGAATGGGCGGATGCTGCCGATTTCGGCAATGCCGTTCGCACCGGTCTCATCAGCGATGAACTGGACAATTACGGCTGGCATCTGCAGTCCGGTTACTTCATTGTGCCCAAATCGTTTGAGTTGACCAGCCGCATCAGCGGTGTGCATCCCGACGGCAGCAATGACAGCTATGAATATGCCGGCGGCTGGAACTGGTATCTCTCGGGCAATGATCTCAAACTCAGCATGGACCTGAGCTATATTGATGACCTGCCCGTCGTCAACAGTGCGGCAAACTATCATGGGATTCAGAACAATGCTCTATTCCTGATTCGCACACAGTTGCAATTCCAGTTCTAATAGGAGTATGTAACCTGGCGGTTCCCGCACGCAAGGAGGCACCGCACCGCCGGGATGATTTAAAAAGGGCATTGCCGGGTATTTACCGGCAATGCCCTTTCTCTTTGCGCAAAATTCCCCAGCCGGGTGGTAGCCTCTGAATCCTCACAAATGAGATTTCCGCTTTGGAAAAACAGCTATTGACAAAACCGCTAAATTCACTAGGATATCCCTGTATTCTTGCAGCCGATGTAGCTCAGCTGGTAGAGCACAGCTTTCGTAAAGCTGTGGTCGAGGGTTCGAATCCCTCCATCGGCTTTGTCAAATAAGGACTTAGATATGGTTTTTTAGTGATAAGTATAAGAGAAAGTGTAAAAGAAAATAAGAACTTACAGCAATTTCTTCAGAGGAATTGAAAAATGAATTAAAACAAAATAAGTAGCAGGGATGAGAAAATCCCAGGTGGCCCCCTAACCTACTTGTGCCTTTTCATATTCCTGCTGTTTTTATAGACTACAACAGCAAGGCATTTTCCCACCCCCCCCACCCCACAGATTCCCGACCGTGCCTTGCTGTTTTTTTTGTCTGTAAAAGCATCCCAGCTGTGGCACTTGAGCAGGCATGTCTTGAAAATTCAAATGGAAAAACTGATTTTATGAAATTCGACGGAACCGCTAAAAGTCGATATTGACAGCCAAAAACAGCTCTGGCTCCCCAATAACAAGGGGTCGAAGAGCTTTTGACGCTGGCGTCAAATTCAGGATTTCAAAGGGGAATAGCCGCTTTTTGATGGTTTTTTGCTTTATGGGCCAGCCAGATAAGCCACTGGGCCAGACATGTGACCCCAATGACTGCGATACCGAACCAGTAGGGCATATAGCGGCCGAAGGAGTCGCTGAGGTATCCGCCGGCCAGCGAGCCGATGAACATGCCGGTTGAGCCGCCCAGTTCATGGAGGAGCATGCGGGCAGAGCGGTTGCGGCTGCCGGCTACGACATAATACAGATGGGAGGCGAAGAGAAAACCAAAGCTGCCGCCGAAGACTACGATAAGCAAATAAAAAACCGGCAGCCGGGAGGTGGCCAGGATGGCGATAAAAGTCAGCAAGATGAGGATATGAGCGGCCACAAAGAACCCCAGCCGATAGTGCCAGGCGGAGGTCTTGCCGGTAAGCAGCATGATGAGAAAGGTGGCCAGCGCCAGAAAGGTATTGACCAGGCCAAAATCGGATTCGGAAAGGCCCAGTTCATACTTGAACAGCAGCCCCATCTGGGAGCGGATCAGTGCGATGCAGATGGAAGAGGATACCAGGGCCAGCAAGGCCATCCAGCGAAAGGTGACGGTCAGGGAGGTACTCAAATCATTCGGAGGAGGAGGAGACCCAGGCGGCAGAGGGAGCGGATCTTGCTGGTGCGGCGGGGGAGCCAGGCAAACGCAGAGAAAGGCGGCAACAATACAAAGAATCATGGCGGATATCGGAGTAGTGGAAGAATATTGTACCAGAATACCGCCGATCAGCGGACTGATTAGCCGACCGCTGGTCCAGGAGGCATTCAGCCAGCCCAGCTTGCGGTTGAGCTGAGAACCTTCATAGCCGGTGGAGAGCCAGGCCATGACAAAAGGCCAGAAAAAGGCCTGAATCAAACCGGAGAGGCCGGATAAACAGAGTAAGAACCGTATGCCTTGTGCGGAGCTGACCGGATCGGGGGTGCTGTATAACAGAAGCAGAGTCGCAACGGTAGCCATAAGCAGCAAAACCAGGGAAGAGAGCGTAGTCATCCGGGCATTCAGCTTATCCAGGCACAGCCGGGCGATTAAACAGCCGACAATATAACCACCGAGCTGGAGGGCACAACAGTTGCCGACCTGGGCATCGGAGCCGTGGAGGCGATTGATGATAAACGGGATCGCAATCCACCAGATTCCCTGGAGAAAAGCCATGCAGAACATGGCCAGACACAATGGCTTGGTTTCATCCCGCTGATTCGTTCGCTTGTTATTTTTTATTAACATCATCTCAATACAACTATCTACGGCGGATTCCGGATCCCCATTCAGTGAAAGGCTATTCTATCGCCGGAGAAATGGTTGTAAAGTGGTAAAAAAGCTGGGCGGGGTGTAATGGTACTTTTGGGGTATAAATGAAAAAGCGGGCGGCAGCCGGATTGGTACCGCCCGCTTAGAGTACGGGTATGACAAAGGGGTAGCTTATCAGGCCAGAACCTCTTTGATTTTGCTGATGAGGGCCTGGGGTTTGATGGGTTTATCAACGAAAAAATAATCCGGGGATTCATTGGCGTCATCGCCGAATTCCATGCCGGTTACCTTGCCGATGCTGGAGAGAAGGATGATGGGCTTTTGGAAGCCTTCCCGGCGGAGGTCATTGGCCAGGGAGAAACCGGCGTCGGGTTCTTCCATAATCACATCCAGAATGAGCAGATCGGGGTTGGATTTTTTGACGGCTTCCTTGCCCTCGGCACCGGAAAAGGCCTGGAAAACCTGGTGGCCTTCCTTCTTCAAAATGAGGCTGATCGCTTCCACGACATCCGGATCGTCATCAACTACGAGTGTTTTAACCATGCTAATCTCCAGTGTAAAATACCAATGCTTAAGGAGACCCTACAGCCGTCTCCAATCGTTTCACAATGATACTATCTTAATAAAAGGCCTGGCGTCTGTCGATACAAATTTCACAACTTAGGAATTTGGTGAAATATTCTCGGTTTCCGGGGTTTTCCGGGTCAAAATGACGGTAAAGGTACTGCCTTTGCCCCATTCGCTGTCCACAGACACGGTGCCGTCATAAAAATAGGCAATTTTTTTGACGATGGAGAGGCCCAGGCCGCTGCCTAAGATATTGCGGGTGCTGGAATTTTTGATGCGGACGAAATCGTTGAAAAGATGTCCGATATCCTCTTTGGTGATGCCGATACCGGTGTCCGCGACGGAGATTTTGATCTGGTCATCGGGCAGTTCGGTAATGTTGATGTCCACACGTCCGTTGTCCCGGTTGTATTTAACAGCATTGGAGATGAGATTGTTAAAGATAATCTCAATTTCGTTCTGGTCAGCCAGGAGATGGACGGGTTTTCCGGCATGGAGGGAGATGTTGATATTTCGCACAAGTGCCTGCGCAGCAATACTTTCCATTGATTTTTGGGCAATGACGACCAAATCGACATCGACCAGTTCCCGCTTTTTCTGACCGGATTCAATGCGGGTCATATCCAACAGATCCAGAATCATTTTCCGCATCCCTTCCAGCCGGATGCTGCATCGTTCGATCATTTTGTCATAGACGCTTGGGTCATCCCCGGCAGAGCGGTTGCGGATAATATCGAGGTAGCCTTCCACGGCGGCCAGGGGGGTTTTCAGTTCGTGGGCCAGGACAGAGATGAACTGAAAGCGAACCTGGCGGCGTTCTTTGGCCAGATTCCGGGCCTCGCGGGCGTGGATGAGGGTCTGGACGGCCTTGCGGACGGTGGCTTTTAACTCACCGGGAGTAAATGGTTTAGCTAAAAAATCATAGGCCCCGCATTTGATGGCGGTGACGGCGGTTTCCAGGGAGGCATAGGCGGTAATCATAATGGTCAGGGTGTTGACCTTGAGGGTGGAAAGTTCCTCCAAAACATCCAGGCCGCTGACGCCGGGCAGTTTATGGTCCAGCAGGAGGATGTCGGGGGCTTCGGTGCGGACCAGCTCCAGGGCGTCCTCTCCCGTAGCGGCAGTCTGGACGCGGAAAGAAACCTCGGTGTTAACATCGGGCAGGACTACGGTCATATCGCGGAGTACCCGCTCGATACCGCTGACCATCCCCGGTTCATCATCTACCACTAAAATATTGAGTGTATCCATCTGGTTTCCTGTGTTCTTTCGTTATCTATATCGTCACTGGCGGCCCTCTTTAGGCAGAATGACGGAAAATTTTGTTCCGGTGGGGCCGGCGGCGGGGTCGGTGTTGGATTCGACCTGGATGTCGCCGCGGTGCATCTTGATAATTCCGTAAGCGACGGCCAGGCCCAGGCCGGTCCCTTTGCCGATTTCCTTGGTGGTGAAAAACGGTTCAAAGATTTTCCCCAGATTTTCGCGGGGGATGCCGATACCCTGATCGGCCACTTCGATTTTGAAGCGTTTACCGAGATCGGAAATGACGATTTGCAGGCAGCCGCCTTTGGGCATGGCGGAGCAGGCATTGTTGATCAGATTGGTCAGGACCTGAGCGATCTGGTCGGGGTCGATTTCGACCATCGGATCGGAAATTTCCTGATCGAGGCGGACGGTAACACCGGGCGGGGCAGGCGAAACCTGCAGGATTCGCTCGATGAGTTTAACGATATCGGTTTTCTGAAGCTGAACTTTGTTCTGACGGGCGAAGTGGAGGAGCTGGGATACGATTTTTTTGCAGCGGTCGGTTTGCTCGACAATCAGCTTCAAGTCATCGCTCATTTGCGGTTCTTTGCCGAAGCGTTCCAGCAGCAGGTGGGAATACATCAGGACGACACCGAGGGGATTGTTGACCTCGTGGGCAATGCCGGCGGCCAGTTGTCCCATGCTGGCCAGCTTTTCCGATTGCATGAGGGCTTCGCGGGTATTGGCCAATTGTTCATTGGAGCTGGCCAGTTCGCTGACGGTCATGCGGAGCTGTTCGATGGTATGGGGCAGGCACATTTCGCTTTCGGCCAGGCCCTTAAAAATAGCGACGGCATGCTCGCGGCAGGTATCATACCCGCAGGCGCCGCAATTCAGCTCGTCCTGGGGTTTTCGTTTACCCATTTTGGACATGATATAGGAGATTTCTTCCTCGAAGGGGACGGGGATTCGCTGATCGTTGGGAGTGAAGTGCCGCATCAGGTCCAGGTCGGAAAAATCCTGCATGGCTTTTTTCCAGACGTGGAGATTATTACGGGCGATTTTTTTTCGGACATAACTGCTGATCAGGGACCGGCGGGTAAAGAGCGGGGTTTCAGCGGACATCCCGGCACCCATGATACAGCCATTACAGGCCAGGATTTCCAGGAGTCTGGCGTTGAGATTGCCATTTTCGAATTCCCGGATGGCATCGACGAAATTGGTCCGTCCGTCGGTTACCACAATATCTCCAACCATTAAATCTTCCTTGATTTCCGCAGCTTGCAGCAGCCCCCGGCTGATGGAAAAAAGGGAGCCGGAACCCGCATAGGGGGGATCGAATTCACTGGGGTTGATCTGGGACGAGTCCAGTATGTTTTCGGAAAGCATCTGCCGCAGTTCCGAAAAGGTAAGGACCGCATCAATCTCATTCGGGGTGTTTTCGCTGAGGGATTCGCATTTTTTGGCGATGCAGGGTCCGACGAACACGATTTTTAAATCGTTTCCGTGCAGGCGGTGCAGAACGCGGGCGGTGGCCAGCATGGGGGAAACCACGGGAATCAGGGAGGGAACCAGTTGGGGATAATATTTCTCCACATACCCGACAATCGCAGGGCAGGAGGTGGAGATATAGCGATTCTTCTGGGAATTAGTATCCAGCAATTCCTTGTATTTGCGGGCGACCAGGTCCGCACCGAAGCCTACTTCATTGACATAGGCAAATCCCAGTGCCCGCAACATGCCCACCAGCCGGGTATAATCCACATCGGCGAACTCAGCGGGAAAGCTGGGTGCCAGACAGACCGCTACCGACTCGGTGGACCGGAGCAATTCCTTCACCTGCCGGATACTGCTGACGACTTCTTTGGCACCCTGGCTGCAAACCCGGACGCAATTGCCGCAACTGATGCACCGTTCCGGCATTACTTCGGCCTGGCCGTCAACGATCCGGATCGCCTTGGCGGGGCATTCCCGGACGCAGGTATAACACACGCGGCACCGTTCTTTTACGGTATGAACGAATCCAGTCGGCCAGAATTCTATCACGACATCATCTCTCCGTCAGCAGGTTCCATACGGCTGCCCGCAGGTCAAAACCAGAATCGAGAGGGTGAATCGAGGCTGCCTGGACCATACAAGGGCAGGATTTTTCACGCCTGAAGCAGTTTTCGCACGGAGTTCACCAGTTCTTCGGCCCGGACGGGTTTATCAAGGATGCAATCGGCTTTGATCCAGGATTTAGCCTCCGGGGTTTTGGCATCGAAGCCCAGCCCAGTGGCGGCCCGCACAGCCGTCAGCATGATAATGGGCATATTCGGGTACAATCTTTTGATTTGATGGCACAGGACAAAACCGGAATCCATTTGTTCCATCATGAGGTCCACGATGGCCAGATCGGGCTGCTGGGCCGTCAAAAATTCCTCGGCCTGGGCGGCGGAGTCGATGGCCTGGACTTCAAAGCCGTTGGCCTTGAGCACATGCTCCACCTGATCGAGGATATCGGGATCGTCATCTACAACGAGTACTTTTTTTACTGCGGTCATAATCGCTCCTAATGTTTCTGGGTATTCTACCGGGAAAAATCACCGGGAATCATTTTACCGTAACTTCGCGTTTTTTGTAGTGGGTATGCAGCAGGTGATGGCTGACCTCACCGAGCGGCTCGCCGAGGAATTCCTTGTAGAGGCGGGCCACGGATTCATTGCGATGGCTGACGCGGACCCGTTCATCGCGGTCAATCGTGTAGAGGGCCTGGAGGCGGGCCTTGATCGCCTCGGTATCGGTACCGATCGGCTGGCCGCCGCCGGCCACACAGCCGCCGGGGCAGGTCATCACTTCGATGAAGTGAATATCCTTGCGTCCGGCGCGGACTTCATCCAGCAGTTTACGGGCGTTGCCCAGACCGCTTACGACAGCCGCACCCACTTCCAAATCACCAATTTTCAACTTCACTTCCTTGTGCCCTTTTATGCCGCGGAGTACGGGAATTTTCTCTTCGGGATATTCCTGGCCGGTGAGGAGGAAGTAGGCACTGCGAATCGCCGCTTCCATCACGCCGCCGCTGGCGCCGAAGATTTTACCAGCTGTGGTGCGTTCCCCAAAGGGGGTATCGGCGGTATCGGGAGTCATGGCCGCCAGATCCAGGCCGAACCGGCGGAAGAGCTGGCCCAACTCGCGGGTGGTCAGCACATAATCAACATCCGGGACATAATCAACCGCCATTTCCGGACGTTTGCACTCGAATTTTTTGGCGGTGCAGGGCATAATCGAGACGCTGACGATGCGGTCCGGCGTCAGGCCTTCCCGTTTGGCAAAAAAGCTTTTAATCAGGGCGCCCATCATCTGCTGGGGACTTTTGCAGGTCGAGACGTTTTCCAGGAAATCCGGGTAGAACTGTTCGACAAATTTAATCCAGCCGGGGGAACAACTGGTCAGCATAGGCAATTTTCCGCCGGTTTTGATGCGATGGACCAGTTCCGAGCCTTCTTCCATAATGGTAAGGTCCGCGGTAAAGGAGGTATCAAACACCCGCTTGAATCCCAGCCTCCGCAGGGCAGCGACCATCTGGCCATCGATATCCTTGCCGGGTTTAATGCCGAATTCCTCAGCCAGGGTCACAGAGACCGCCGGGGCATGCTGGACGACGACATACTTGTCGGGATCGGCCAGGGCGGCGGCCACTTCATCAACATAAGACCGCTCGGTCAGGGCGCCGGTGGGGCAGGCCAGGATACACTGGCCGCAATTGATGCAGGTGGAGACATTCAGGCCGCCGTCAAAAGCGGTCCCGACGAAGGCCTTGCAGCCGCGGCCGATGAAATCAATAGCGGCCACGCCCTGAATTTCCTCACAGACCCGGACACACTTGCCGCACAGGATGCACTTTTCCGGATTGCGGACGATGGAGGGGCTGGAGACATCGGAGGGCCGTTTGGTTTTGACTTCGCTGAAAGAAAGCCGCTTGACGTTCAGGTCGCGGGCCAGGGTTTGCAGTTCGCACTGCCCGTTGCGGAGGCAATAGAGGCAATCATCCGGGTGATCGCTCAGGAGCAGCTCGACGATGGTCCGGCGGGCATTGAGAACCCGGGGCGTCGAGGTTTTAATCTTCATGCCGGCGGTAACCGGATAGGAACAGGCGGGGATCAGGCCGGGGAAACCTTCCACCTCGACGATGCACATGCGGCAGGCGCCGGTGGGGGCCAGGCCTTCGATAAAGCACAAGGTGGGAATGCGGATGCCTTCCCGTTTACAGACGGCCAGGATGGTTTCCCCATCGCTGGCCTGGACGCTACGATTATCAACTTCTATTGTGAACATATGTTAGACCTCATTCTGTTTGGGTTATTCGGGTTATTAAACGGGTTGGGTGAACTCCAGATCACAACGCAGACAACGGCGGGCTTCGCAGAGGGCCTGTTCCTCACTGATGGCCAGTTCCACTTCGTCGAAGTTGCCGCAGCGGCAGGCGACGGGCAGGTGCGGGGAGGCAACCCGTTTGGTTTCCGTCGCTTCCTCTTCTTCTTCGGTATGAATGGGTTCGATATAAGCCGAAGGCAGGCTGACTTTCGGCAGCACCTTCATCACATGGCCGCGGACATAGCGGTCAATCATGACGGCAGCTTTCTTGCCGGCGGCCAGGGCGGCGATCACGGTAGCCGGCCCCGTCACCACATCACCGGCGGCAAAGACGCCTTGTCGGCTGGTGGCGAAGGTCTGTTCGTTAATCGACAGCGTAGCCCATTTGCTCAGTTTCAGATCCTGAATGCCCTGGACATCGGGCTGCTCACTGATAGCCACAATCAAGGTGTCCAGAGCGACCTCGAATTCCGAACCGGGGATGGGAACTGGACTGCGGCGGCCGCTGGCGTCGGGCTGTCCCAGCTCGTTGCGGATAAACCGCATACCGGTCAGCTTGCCGTTTTTGGTAAGGACCGCCACCGGAGTGACCAGCGGTTCGATCTTAATACCTTCTTCCAGACCGGCCTCGATTTCCTCGGCATAGGCGGGCATTTCATGGCGGGTCCGGCGATAGAACATGGTCACGCCTTCCACGCCTTTTTGACGGAAGGCGACACGGGCGGCATCCATCGCGGAATTGCCGCCGCCGATGATTCCGACGCGGCCTTTGGCCAGAGCCTTGTTCTGCAAGTTGTAGGCCTTGAGGAACTGAATGCCGGGGATGACCCCTTCGGCATTCTCGTCCGGCAGATCCAGTTTGAGACTTTGATGAGAACCCATCGCCAGGAAGACCGCTTTGTATCCTTCGGCTAAAAGTCCATCGAGAGTAATGTCGCGACCCAAAGCAACGTTATATTTGATTTCAATATTGGGATTCATCAGGACATCGATTTCCCGCTGCAGAAGTTCGCGGGGCAGACGATAGGCAGGGATCGCACCCACCAGCATACCGCCGGCTTTGGCTTCCCGCTCGAAAATCGTCACTTTATGTCCGGCGATCGCCAGGGCATTGGCCGCAGTCAGACCGGTGGGGCCGGCGCCAATCACGGCGATTTTCGCGGAATTTTTATCCGGTGCTTTGACCAGTTCTTTCCAGGAGGCCGGATCCACCCGTTCCACCACGAAACGTTTGAGGGAACGAACGGCAATCGGCTCGCCGCCGGTCACGCCGGCGCGGCAGATATTTTCGCAGGGATGATGACAGACGCGGGCACAAATGGATGGCAGCGGATTGGCCTGCCGGATGACCCGGTAGGCATCATCGTACTCCTTGCGGGAGATATGGGCGACATAGCGCCAGACCTCGGT
Source organism: Planctomycetota bacterium (assembly GCA_029573975.1). The sequence goes on along the minus strand of JAKQBU010000438.1, from coordinate 2,534 downwards.
GCCGACGGGGCAGCCATTCTGGCAAGGGGCACCCACCAACTCCTTGCAGGCGCCGGCCGGACACTGCCGGTCGAAAATGTGGGCCTCATATTCCTCGCGGAACCAGTTGAGGGTGCTGAGGACGGGGTTGGGAGCGGTCTGCCCCAGGCCGCACAACGAGGTGGCCTTGATGGTCTCGGCCAGTTGCCGCAACTGCATCACGCCCTGGAACCGCAGGAGGGCATCGGTGTGGTCCTCCCGGCGGCGGGGACGGGTAATGGCCTCGAGAATCTCGAGCATCCGCTTGGTGCCTTCGCGGCAGGGAATGCATTTGCCGCAGCTTTCCGACTGGATGAATTCCATGAAGAATTTGGCCAGATCGACCATGCAGGTATTTTCATCGAGGACGACCAGCCCGCCGGAACCCATGATGGCGCCGACGGTTTTAATCGTTTCGTAGTCAATTTCGATATCCAGCCGATGTTCGGGGATGCAGCCGCCGGAGGGTCCGCCGATCTGCACGCCTTTGCAGCGTTTGCGGTTGGGGATGCCGCCGCCGACATCATAGACCACCTGCTTGAGGGTAGTTCCCATCGGGACTTCGACCAGGCCGGTGCGTTTGACCATGCCGGAGAGGGCGAAGACCTTGGTCCCTTTGCTGGTTTTGGTGCCCATGGCACTAAACCAGTCCGCACCGCGTTCGATAATCAAGGGCAGGTTGGCCAGGGTCTCGACGTTGTTGATAACGGTCGGTTTGCCGAAGAGGCCCTGAATCGCCGGGAACGGCGGACGGGGCCGGGGCATACCGCGTTTGCCTTCGATACTGTGGAGCAGGGCGGTTTCTTCACCGCAGACAAAGGCGCCAGCTCCCATCTTGAGAATGATGTCAAGGTCGTTGCCGCTATCGAGAATGTTATGGCCCAGCAGGCCGTAGGCACGGGCCTGTTTGATGGCGTCCTGGAGCCGCTGGACGGCCAGGGGATACTCGGCACGAATATAAATGTAGGCCTTGGTGGCGCCGATCCCGTAGGCGGCGATAATCATGCCTTCGATGAGGCGGTGGGGATCGCTTTCGCCGACAGCCCGGTCCATGAACGCGCCCGGGTCGCCTTCATCGGCGTTGCAGACCAGGTATTTCTGGTCCGCCACTTCCTTGAGGGCGAATTTCCATTTTTTCCCGGTGGGGAAACCGCCGCCGCCGCGACCCCGCAGGCCGCTGGCTTCGACCAGATCGCACAACTCCTGGGCGGTCTTGTTTTTGAGGGTCCAGGCCATGGCGGAATAGCCGCCTCGGGCGATATACTCGTCGATGTTGGTCGGGTCGATAATCCCGCTGCCGGCCAGCACGACGCGGCACTGCAGCTTCATGAAGGGGTGCTCATCGAGGAAGGGGACGCCGGCCCAGGATTTATCGGCGGCACTGCGAAACTGGCCGATGATATGGTCCGGATCAAACTTACCGACCCAGGCCTTGTCAAACAATTGGGGTACATCCTCGGCGGTGACATTGCCGAAGCTGATGCGGGCCTTGCCCGGCAGCTTGATATCTACAATCGGCTCTTCCGAACAGAAGCCGATGCAGCCGGTTTCCACAATATCAACGTCCAGTTTTTTGGTCTGGCAGTACTGGCGGATGGCATCCAGGGTTTTGCCCGCCCCAGCACCCAGCCCGCAAGTCCCGGCGCCGACAAAAACGGCTGGTTTGGCCTGCTTGTCGCGGCGGAGGGTATCGACCAGTTCGTCAAGCGCTGCCTGGCCTTTGGCCAGGGCACTGCTGAAGGGACCGCCCCGCAGCTTGGCGATCAATTCCTGGGAAGGCCGCCGGGGTTCAGACCAGCACGGATTGGCCGTATTTTTTACCGTTGGTTCAGTTTTTTGCATGGCTTAGCTCCTTTTCCCTGATCTCGGCGATGATGCCGGATAATTTCTTGGGGGTTACTTTGGCGTAGAATTCGCCGTTGATATTGACGACCGGGGCCAGACCGCAGGCACCCATGCAGGCCACCACACCGAGGCTGAACAGGCCGTCGCGGGAGGTTTGGCCCGGCTGGATCCCCAGGGCCTTGACCAGCATATCGAGGGTCTTTTTCGAGCCTTTGACATGGCAGGCGGTCCCGCGGCAAATCATGACATGGTACTTTCCCAGCGGCTGAAAGCGGAACTGGTTGTAAAAAGTGGCCACGCCGTAGATTTTGGCCGGCGGCAAATCAATAAACTGGGCAACCTGGTTGACCACCTCGCGGGAGAGATACCCGCAGGTTTCCTGAATATCCTGCAGAATGGGAATCAGGGCATCACGATGCGCCCCTGCATATTTCTGCAGAATGGCTTCGACTTCGGTTTTCACATCATTCACTGTTGGCATAGACATTCCTTTCTTACTTCTTACCTCTCAGCCCGGGCTTTATTATCCTGCTGAGCAAAATAAGTGACTTTTTCCAGGGCAATCGCCATATCAATATTTTCAACGAATACTTCTTCCGGCACGCTGAGGTGAACCGGGGCAAAATTCAGGATTCCTTTGACGCCGGATTTGACAATCAGGTCGGCTACCG
>JAKQBU010000422.1 GCA_029573975.1 Planctomycetota bacterium | reverse complement strand
ACCCGGCCATCTGCGCGAAATACTATTGCAATGCCGGGCAGCGGTTTGACCCGGACATCAACAAGCTGCGGGACCAGGAAAGCCCGCTGCGCAAACAGGTAAACAAAACTATTTTTTAAAGGAGAATCCCATGCAACGCTTTATTTGTTCTAACTGCCATGAGCCGCTGGACGTGCCGGATAGTCTGGCGGGTGAAACGCTGGTCTGTCCGAAGTGCAAGAAAAAACAGGTGGTGCCCACGGCGGCCGTAACCTTTCGGTCTGTTAAAAAAACCAAAGACATGGGTATTGATCCCTGGATCTATGGCCTTGTTTCTTTTCTCTGGCTGGTATATGCGATTTTTTGCTTGTTGGCGTGCCGTACAATTAATCAAGAATTAAAGGAAGTTCAAGTAATCGATTATCAATATGAACGCATCTATTATCTGGTATCGGCGGGCTTTGCCTGGCTGGGCATGATTCTAAGTGCGATCCTGGGCCGGCTGTATAAGATTTAACTGGCAGTGGTACTGTCTTTGATGAACCGGGCGTTGGCCAGGGTGGTGAGAAGATCTTTTAAGGCTCCTTCCGGCTCATCGCGGGCCCCGGTAATCTCAATACTATTTTTGCCGCAGCAGATCGGGATCCCCACCCATTTCATGCCCTGACCACTATCTGTTTTAAAGCAGAGATAGGGAAGATGGGGAAAACAAATCATGAAATCGCCGGTCTGCAGCAATCGCTGATTATTGTTATATTCCCAAAGATTTACCACCTCGATCTCGGCGGCGGTAGCTCCCATGGACGGTCCGGTTGGCGTGGTATTCCAGTAGGCTTGCTGATAGGCAAATAACTGGCAGCGATAGAAGGATCCATTCATTCCTGTTTGATCGGAGGCCACATAGGCAAACAGCACGCTCGGCACTACGGGAAATCCCACATTGATAAAATTGCCTTCATCGTCCATGATGGACCATCCGTAAAATAACTGGCTTTTGATGTTGCAGGGGATTCCTGCACTCATGGTCGTGCCGGCTTCCTGCAGATTAAATACTACCACGGTAGTTTCGCTTTGGGTCCACGGAATAGACTCTCCGCGGTTGAACAGGGTCGCGTCAAAGGTGATTTCATAACACGAATAATAGCCGCCGTAATCATTGGCGGCGCCATCGGCATCCGTGCTTACATAATTATAACTTACCCAGAATTTAGGAGTCATTTTGGGCGGCAGCGGCAGCGGCCGCCGGGTACGGGGAGGGGGTACTGGGTTATGGCTGGATTTTTCAAACCATCGCAGCATTTGCTCCAGTCGCTTGGTGTCTTTTCCCGATAATCCGAAGATCTTTTTTGCCATAGGTTAGCTCGCCATCGCCTGGTAGGCCACCACGCCGGCGGCGGTAATCGGCTGGATCTTGTTGGTCAGCGTCACCACGGCCGGGTCGTATTTGACCTTGCCGGGCGGATCGACTTTGAGGGTGGTGATGGTGCGGGCGGCGGGACTCTTGGTCAGGTCCAGCAGGCCGCCCGATACCTCCGCCGTGGTAATGGTGCCGGTGCTGTTGGCCTCGACGGTGCCGCCCTTGACATACAGCGTAGTGATGGCGCCGCTGCCGGAAATGACATCCGACCCGTCATAGGTGGTATAGGTGGTGACGGCGCAGCGGATATTCAGCTTGCCGCCGTTCTTCTTGACGGTGGCCAGCGTCACGCCGGCGCCGACATAGACCTCGGCGTCGGTGCCCTTGTTGCTGACATAGTTCAGGGTGAGGCTGGCCAGTTGGCCGGTCTCGCCGGTATCCCCGCAAAACGCCACTTTCCCCTTGTTGACGGTCAGGGTGGAAGAGGCATGGGTATTTTTGATCCGGATGGCCGCCTTGCCGGTATCGGTCGGCGTCCCGGAATTGTCGATGGTGATCGCCGACTGCACGGATTTCAAATCCAGCATGAGCCGGCCCGAACCAATCGGCGTGCCCGGCCCGTAATGGTAGCCCGCCCGACAGACCGTGGCGGCGGCCTGCAAATAAGCGGACGCCGTCCCGATGGTGCCGGTATAGTTTTGGGCGATATTCAGACTGCCCAGGGTCACGGCGGCCAGCGTATCCAAACCGGCCGTCACGGACTGGCTGGAATTTTCAAAATAGACATCGTCCCCGGCCTCCGGCACGCCGGAGGGGCTCCAGTTGGCGGCGGTGTTAATGTCTCCCTCGTGGCCGGTATCGGTTCCTACCCATATTTTGGTTGTCATAATTTATACTCCTGTTTTTTTTCTGGTCGGTGTCGGGTTTTGGGTTTGGTCGGGTTTCGGGTTTATCTGGGGTACAGTTCAAAGATCGAAAAAGGTTTTTCCTTTTTGGTTTGATATTCACGATAGACGGGCGTCGCTCCTTCGGCAAGCCGGCTGCCGGTGCCGTCCAGCATCACCGGGGCCGTCAGCGGATTGCCGTCGGTGTCGGTGAGCGTCTGGAATTTCAGGTTGCCGTCATCGTCCTTTTCCGGGTTGCCGTTGGCGTCTTTGACGATGATCCGGTAGCCCTCGTCCAGGAACCGTTTCTTCCAGCCGTCCGGGCGGACGTGGATTTCGATCACCACGGCGAAATACCACAGGCCGGCGATCCGCACCTCGTTGGCCTCGATCAGCCGCACCAGGCACGTCCCCGGGGCATAGCCGAAAAACCAGTCGGAGTTGACCACGTTGCCATATTCCGCCATGCTCAACCGGTCAATGGTAGGCCAGTTGACATCGAACCGCATGACCAGATCCGTGTACTCCTCCACCAGCGGCGGGTCAGGCGTTTCCAGGGAGGAATTGGTGATCGGCTGGCCCTCGCGGTCTTTGTCGATGGCCTCGTGGCTGTGGGCGTAGGTGTAGCTCAGCCGGTAGGGCGTCACCAGCGGCTCCTCCTGCCGCTCGTACTCGCAGATCACCTCCCAGTTGTAGCCGCCCTTGCTGCGGCCGGATTTCCGCACCACGTAGGCCCACGGATCGTAGGGGTGCGGGTCCCAGAGCATGGGGATATAAGCGATGCTGCCCGTCACCGATACAATGCCAAACGCCTCTATCGGCATCAGGACCGGGTCGGTTCCTTCGCTGAATATAATATCGAATTTGCGGGTGGTCTTCATCAGGTAATCTAATTCGTCCACTTCCACCGCAAAGGCCAGGTCCCGCGTGTCTTCGGTAATGCTTAATACGGTCATGTTATTTTTGCCTCCGCCAGTTCATAGCCGCCCTTGACCGCGGCGGCTGCGCCGCGGCCCGCCTTGCGGTCCAGGCTGGCCAGGTACCGGGTTTGCAGCCGGGCCTCGCGGGCCAGGATCGTGGTGTTTTCTTCCGTCCGGTTGCGGTTGCCGCGGCCCAGCGTCAGGAACCGGCTCTCCTGCGCGGACCAGTCGGGCGTTGCGGCGGGCATGCCCGGCAGTTTTTTCGCCAGTTCGATCTGTTTCTGGATAAAGGTCATGCCGGTCCCCAGGCCGCCCATCATCATCCCCGGCAGCGACTGGATGAAATCCATCGGCAATCGGGGAAAGTTCAGCGGCTTGCCCATCACCTGGTTATAGGCGATCTGATGTCGTTCCATCGCCTTATCGACCCGGGCCTGCCCGATCTCCAGACCGGCCGCCATATTCTGCTTGGCAAATATTTTATCATTACCGCCAGTAGTAGCATAATGATAAACGTCCCCGGACTTTTTTCCCACCCAACTT
>JAKQBU010000411.1 GCA_029573975.1 Planctomycetota bacterium | reverse complement strand
AACGTATTATTAATCCCCGTTAACTTCTGCCGCTGACACAGCGGATTATCCTGATACGGCTCGATCTGCCGGTACATCTCCGGGAATTCCTCCCGCGGATAGAATGCCCGCTCCGTCTGGCCCTCCAGCTTCGTCCGATTGGCGTTCCATGCCCCCTCCACCGCCTTTTCATATTCCAGCGCCAGTGGGGTTTTTGACTCTATCTGCCTGGTAAATCTATAGTTAAAACCTAGCCACTCCCTTTTCCCCGCCCCTTCCCAAAGCATCTTCTTGTACCAGTTCTCGTAATTATACGGCCCGCTCATAAACGTTAGCTGCCGGTACGGACAATACACCTTCCCTCTCCACGGCGGCACGATCAGCAACGCGGCTATCCCTGCTATCCCAATACACAAAATAAAGATTTGTTTCTTATTCATAAGTATCTCTCTTTTATTGATTTACATACCTATGGAACCGGCGTCTGAATCCCGCTCATTATATCCTGCCCTGATTCAAAATCAAAGCCAAAGCGGCCCCATAACATAACGGTTTTCAGAAGAATTATGCCAACCTTATCGCCTTGAATTAGTCTTACCATTCAGATATAATAAGACGTAATGTCTTGACTCGATGCGTCTGTCCGCAGATCACTTGTGATAAGATCTTTTGATTAAAGGAGATATGAATGAAAGAGTCCGGAGGTCTGGCTGTGGGCAAGCCCGTAGAAGAGATACTGGAAACCGCTCAGCAGGTTACCGATGCCTATCAAAAAATGCTGAAACAAATGTCACGCGTAATCATTGGCCAGCAGGATGTTATGGAATTAATGCTGCTGGGCCTGTTTTGCCAGGGCCATTGTATCCTGGAGGGTGTTCCGGGGCTGGCTAAAACCCTGATGATATCGAGTTTATCGCAGCTTCTTTCCCTGGATTTCGGCCGCATTCAATTTACTCCCGATCTGATGCCCTCCGACATCACGGGAACGGAAATTCTGGAAGAGGATGTATCGACTGGCAAACGATTTATGCGCTTTGTCCACGGCCCGATTTTTGCCAATATGATTCTGGCGGACGAAATCAACCGCACCCCGCCGAAAACCCAGGCCGCCCTCCTGCAAGCCATGCAGGAATATCAGGTTACGGTGGCAGGCGAGCATCATAATCTGGATTTGCCGTTTTTTGTCTTGGGCACGCAAAATCCCATCGAGTCTGAAGGAACCTACCCGCTGCCGGAAGCGGCCCTGGACCGGTTTATGTTCAAGATCAAGGTGGACTATCCCCAGATGGAGGAAGAGATTGATATCGCCATGGCCACCACCAGCGAAAAGAGACAAAATCTGGAACCCATTTTGAGCCAAGGAGATATACTCCAGATGCAGGATGTGGTCCGGGATGTCCTGGTGGCCCGTCCGGTCGCCTCGTATGCCGTCCGGCTGGTGCGGGCCACCCGGCCGAATGAACACAATGAATATTCTTTCATTCGCCAATACCTCAACTGGGGAGCCGGTCCCCGTGCCTGCCAATCCCTGCTGCTGGGGGCCAAGGCCAAGGCACTGCTGGAAGGCCGGCCCCAGGTGTCC
>JAKQBU010000396.1 GCA_029573975.1 Planctomycetota bacterium | reverse complement strand
CATCCGGACCCGGTTGAAATCCGGTGATTTCTCGGCCACCGCTGAAAACCGGCTTGCTATTTGCGGCAGAGTGGTACACTATCGGGCAGGTATCCGTGCCGCTATCTTCGGCGGTGAAGACTATCGGCTCAGTTAAAAAGTAGAGGCCCTCGGCTATATGTACCGTTACGGGTTCGGTTAAGCCGCTTTCGGCTTTGAGTTTTCGGATGGCATCGCGAGCGCTGGCGAGGCTGGCCAGCGGGCCATCGGTTTTTTGGTCATTGGCCTGCGGCAGTTTCCCCGTCCACTGGTCATTGCCGGCCGGGGAAACATAAAAATCCAAACCCCAGGAAAATGTTCCAGACCACGAGAGCACCAGACAAACAAAAATCCACTTTGCGTGTGTAACTATTCCTTTTGACATAATTTATACCTCTCTGGAAAATGGGAATCACAAATCGGAACTTTTCTGTTTTGAAACTGGAAAACCGGACCATTTTTTGGCAAAATAGGACACATGAAAGTAATTATAACCGGAACGGTAGGCCTGGACAAGCGGCCTTATCTGGAAAATGTGGTTGAGATGGCCCGCAATAACGGCAAGGACCTGACCATCTGCCATGTGGGACAGAGGATGTATGCGGAAGCGCCGGACATTACGCCGGGCCGAATCCTCGATTTGCCCCTTTCCCGGCTGCGAACCCTGCGGCGTAGCGTATTCAAAGACATCCTGGCCTTGGCGGAGCAGACTGAAAATCTCCTGATTAACACACATGCCACCTTCCGCTGGAAGCATGGTCTGTTCCCAGCGTTTGATTTTGACCAGGTGGCGCTGCTACAGGCGGATATGTACATATGCCTGATTGATAACGTGGATGCCCTGCATGCCCGGCTGCTGCAAGAGCATCAGATCGACCATTCGCTGAAAGACTTGCTGGTCTGGCGGGAAGAGGAGACACTGGCGACGGAAATGATGATGCTCGGCTGTACGTGGCAGAGCTGTCAGATCAAGCCCCAGACCCACACCCTGTTCGAGGGAGCGACCAATACCCCCCGGTTTTATCTTCTGGCGCGGGGCCAGAGTCCGACGACGGAAGAGACTTTATATCGACTGATGTTCCGGCCGGAACTGGCCAAAACCTATCTGAGTTTTCCCATGTCCCATGTGACCGATATGCCGGAGATTCTGGCGGAAATCGCCGCCTTTCGGACGACCCTGGCGGAGCATTTTATCGTTTTTGACCCCTCGGATCTGGAAGAACAGCAGTTATACGTGGATGCCCTGTCCGCCTCGGAACAGGGACAAAAGGTCATGGAAGTGCAGGTTCTGGGCGAAACCCTGCGTTTTGACGTGGCGGAAATCATGCAGGTAGCCGGGGATATCCACGGCCAGATCTACGCCCGCGATTTCATGCTGATCGATCAGGCGGATATGATAATCAGCTACATCCCCCAGATGCCGGGCGGCAAACCCGGCCTCTCCAGCGGTGTGGAGCGGGAACTCCAGCACGCTCATGAAGCAGCCAAGGAAGTGTATATCGTTTGGAAATCGAAAGCGGAGCCTTCCCCCTTTGTCAGTGAAACCGCCACCCAAATCTTTTCCACCACGGAAGAAGCGTTATACTATTTCAAAAATCATCATTACCAAAATTCCGAAAGGAGAACCCTATGAAAGTAGTCGCCTTTAACGGCAGCGGCCGCAAGAACGGCAATACCGCCATTCTGATCCAATCGGTATTCGCCGAACTGGAAAAAGAAGGGATTGAGACGGAAATGATCCAGTTGGCCGGCAACGCCCTTCGCGGCTGCATGGCCTGCTACCAGTGCGGCCAGCGGAAAAACCAGAAATGCGTTATCGAAGGGGATATCATCAACTCCTGTATCGCCAAAATGATCGAAGCGGACGGGATTATCCTGGCCTCCCCCACCTACTTTGCCGACGTGACGGCGGAGATGAAGGCCCTGATCGACCGGGCGGGCTTTGTCACTCGCTCCAACGGCAATCTGCTGCAGCGGAAGGTGGGAGCCGCGGTGGTGGCGGTGCGGCGGGCCGGCTCGATTCACGCCTTTGACACCATGAACCACTTTTTCCTGATCTCCCAAATGATCGTGCCCGGCTCGATCTACTGGAACCTGGGTATCGGTCGGGACATCGGGGAGGTGGAAAAGGATGAGGAAGGGTTCAAAACCATGCAGGTGCTGGGGCAGAATATAGCCTGGCTGCTGAAGAAAATAAACCATAATTAAGATTATCATAATAATATAATTCCATTAATAACAATATATTACATCAGAATAAGCTATGGTTTTTATCTACCAGGCATTTATTCGTGTAGATAAAACAGAAAAACATCGACATATTTTATGTATAGGTGTATCATATCGACATGTAGCAAGAATATGTCGATGAATATCGTTTTTATCGACATGTTGCCTGCAGGTGATAATTATGAAGTTCTACCCGGAAAAACCATACAATAATCTGCCGTTGCTGCCTCCTGCGGCAGATATCGAAAGCAAAGAAATACTCAAAAAATGCATATTGGCAAGAGCTGCCTTGGCGGAATTAAAACAGGCAGGGGAGCTAATTCCCAATCAGTCGGTTATTATTAATACCATCCCCTTGCTGGAGGCTCAGAAAAGTTCAGAAATCGAAAACATAGTCACTACCGCCGATGAGCTATTTCAGTTCGCTTCCGGTGATATGGACAAAGCGGATTATGCCACCAAAGAAACTTTACGATATCGACAAGCCCTGGCACAGGGTTATCTGTCCATCAAGAAAAAACCACTTTGCACCCGCACAGCAGTGGAAATATGCCGTTTGATTCGAAACGCAGACATCGACATCCGAAAAATTCCGGAAACCGCTTTGAAAAATCCGGGAACCGGAAAAATTGTCTATGCCCCACCGGCCGGGGAACAAGTGATCCGGGAATTGCTATCCAACTGGGAAAAATTTCTCAATGAAAGAACCGATATAGACCCGCTTATCCGAATGGCCGTTATGCACTATCAGTTTGAAGCGATTCATCCCTTTACTGATGGTAACGGCAGAACGGGACGGCTTTTGAATCTTCTTTTTTTGATTCAGGAAGGACTTTTGAATATCCCGGTTTTGTATCTTAGCCGGCATATTATCACACACAAGAAAGACTATTACGCTTTCCTGAGAAATGTAACCGAAAAACAACAGTGGCAACCCTGGATTCTCTTTATGCTGGATGTGATACAACAGACTGCCGGTTGGACCACACAAAAAATTAAATTTATTAAAGCTCTCCTGGATTATACCTGTGATTACGTACGCCGTATAACTCCCAAGATTTATTCCAGAGAACTGGTGGATATTATCTTTACCCAGCCCTATTGCAGAATCTCAAATGTTGTAGATGCGAAGGTTGCCAAACGCCAGACCGCATCCGTATATCTGAAACAATTAACCAAAATCGGTGTTTTGACGGAGACAAAGGCAGGCAAGGAAAACTTATTTATTCATACCAAATTTTTAAAATTGCTGACGCAGGAAAAAAACGCATTTACAGAATATGAGGAAATAGCATAACCAGGCATCGGTAAGTTTATCCGTAAATGCCATGATTTTGGGAAAGGATTTTTATGCTGTATCGAAAACTGGGAACTTCGGATATGGAGGCGTCGGTGGTGGCGCTGGGGACGTGGGCTATCGGCGGGTGGATGTGGGGCGGGATTGACGATGAGCAGGCGGTGAAGGCGATTCAGGCGAGCATCGACGAAGGAGTCAATCTGATCGATACCGCGCCAATCTACGGCTTCGGCCATTCGGAATGCACCGTCGGCAAGGCGATCCGCGACCGGCGGGACAAAGTGGTGCTGGCAACCAAATGCGGGATGGTCTGGGACAAAGCAAAGGGCGATTTCTTCTTTTACGCCGATGAAAAAGGCAGAGCCAAAGAACCTGGCCAGAAAAAAGTATATAAATATCTGCATCCGGACTCTATCCGGCAGGAAGTGGAACAGAGCCTCCACCGGCTGAACACCGATTATATCGACCTCTATCAAACCCACTGGCAGGAATCCACCACCCCCATCGAAGAAACCATGGCCGCCCTGTTAAAGCTGAAGGAACAGGGAAAAATCCGGGCCATCGGCGTATCGAACGCCAGCCTGGAACAAATCAAAATCTACAGCCGGTTCGGCCAACTCGATACCGACCAGGAACGCTACAGCATGCTCGACCAGCATATCGGACGGGATGGTATCCTGGAACACTGCCGGAACAACCATATTGCGGTGCTGGCCTACTCCCCCCTCGAACAGGGGCTGCTCACCGGCAAGCTGACCCCCGACCGAACCTTCCCGCCGAACGATGTCCGCTATAACAATTCCCGCTACACCGTGGAAAAGCGGAAAGAGGCCCTGGCGATGCTGGCGGAATTCAAACCGATTGCCGAGCGCCATCACGCCACCTTCAGCCAACTGGCCATCGCCTGGACCTTCTCCCAGCCGGGCCTGACCCACGTACTCTGCGGCGCCCGCGATGCCAAACAGGCCGTCGAAAACGCCAAAGCCGGGAAGATTACATTAACCGCTGCGGATCTGGCCGCCATGAACGAAATC
>JAKQBU010000390.1 GCA_029573975.1 Planctomycetota bacterium | reverse complement strand
GAAACTTTCGCCCCGAACATGCTCTGTCCCTAGGTTTACTTTCAGTTGTTGATAAATGTCTATACAAGCATTTAAGGAAATTTCCCGGGCTTTTTCCCAGACAGCAACAGATTCAGGATTCCCATATTGTAATCCCTTGAGCATATTACGGATATCCGTTTCTATTGCTGGATGACCTGTTTCAAGCACCTTTACAGCGCTTTTATAGAGGCTCTCCAATTCATCAAGAGTAAAAGTGTTTTCATTAAGAACTGTCTTCCACCAATCCGGATTTTGAGTTTCCAATTGATCTAACACTATGCCAAATTCATTAATTCTGGCAGTCTTTCCTAGATCATTCATAATCCGGGTGTACATCGCGTACAAAACCATCCCCATTTGCAAGCCCCAGTCGCCGACGTGGTTTTGGCGGATTACCTTGGACGGATTACCGTACCAGAATTCGAGGATGCGGGCGATGGTGTCGCCGATGATGGTGCTGCGGAGGTGGCCGACGTGCATCTGTTTGGCGATGTTGGGACCGGAGAAATCGACGACCGTAGTAGGTGGATTTTCGCAGGAGTCGATTCCCAGCCGCTGCTGATCGGTTATCGCTTCGGTCAGCCGCTGTGCCAGCCACTGGGGCTTCAGGCGGAAATTGATGAAGCCCGGCCCCGCCACTTCCGGCATCTCACACATATCACCCACATCCAGCTTAGCCACGATCTGCTGGGCCAATTCCCGCGGATTTTGTTTGATCTTCTTAGCCAGTGCCATCACCCCATTAGCCTGATAGTCGCCAAACCTTGCGTCCTGAGCAGACTTGACAATAGCGGGTGACGCCTGACCGGCGATTTGGATCATTGCTTGCGAAACACATTCCTCGAGTAAATCTACTATAGGTTTCATTTCGTTAATTCTGCTTAGAGGCCCCGCAGGGGTAATAACTTACGATTTCAAATAAATTATCTTTGGGAGTCAGTTCAAAAATGAGATCTTCATTACTTCTAAAAGGCCATGCTGCTTTCTTAAGCATAATCCCTGATTCTTTGGCAGGCCAGGAATCCCGGCAAAAAAACGAGACTTCTTTTTCATTCCACAACCCCTCAAGAATCCGGATATGATCATAGGTAATTTTGTATAAATAGTGGCACCAGCTCCCTTTTGCGATTTTTCTGATCTCCTGTTGTTCTTTAAAACTTGCCTGTAAAACAATAGTTCCCTGATTCGGTTTAACAGAATACAGAGGAATATCCTGCGTTAAAAAAGCGTTTACCGGATATTGGTTCTTAACGTTCTGGAACTCCTTTTCCACATTTTCCTGATTGACACATCCCGGCAATAGCAGCCAAACCAAAGTTAAAGGGAAATATTTTTTCACCTGTTCAACCTCATGAAGAAAGAAGTTTGATCTGAAAAATCGTTCTTTGGTTATCCACCGGTTTCATCACGCTGCCATTCGATATGGGGAGCGTCCCCCCATAACAATTCCAGGTCGTAAAAGAGCCGGTATTCCTGATCGAAAAGATGGACCACCACATCGAAGAAATCCAGAATGACCCATTTGCCCTGCTGGAGACCGGCATGGTGGAAAGGTGCGTTGTTTTTCTCTTTGCCGGTTTTCTCCATCTCGGCGGCGACGGCACGGATCTGCTGGTCGCTGGTACCGGTACAGATGACAAAATGGGTAGCCACGGGCGAGCGGCCGGCCAGTTCCAGGATCACGATCTGGCTGCAATGCCGGTCGTGGGCCAGCCGGGCCAGCTCAATGGCCCACCGGCGGCTGGCTTCCAATTCTTTGTCGGAGATTTCAAACGTCAGGTTTTTTTCGATTTCGGTTTTTTTACTCACTAATTCTCATATTCCTGTTCACTGGTTTTCTACCGCCTATCCTACCATAAAAAACACGGATAGTCCACTGTGGCTATCCGTGTTTCGTGGGAAATTAGAACAAAATTTAGGGAAAACCGTTTTTATGACCCTGAAAAGCGGTTTCAGGGGCAAAATTTACTCCTTGACCTCAAATTCGGCATCAATGACATCGTCATCGCCTTTTTTCTTTTCGCCGGCCTGGGGTTCGCCCTGGGCCGCTCCGGGGGAAGCGGCATGTTGTTTGGTAGCCTGCTCGTACATGATTTTTCCGAGGGTCTGGCTGGCGGAACCCAGATTCTCCATGGCCTTCTGGATCGCCTCGGCACTGTCCTGCTTGAGAACCTCGCGCAGGTTATTGATGGCGGACTCCACCTTGGAGCGTTCCTCGGCGGGCACTTTATCCCCATGTTCTTTAAGGGTATTTTCGGTGCCGTAGATCAACTGATCCGCCTGATTCTTCAGATCGATCAGGTGGCGGCGTTTCTTGTCTTCCTCGGCATGGGCCTGGGCTTCCTGGGTCATCTTTTTGATTTCCTCATCGCTGAGGCCGGACGTGCCTTTAATTTCGATCGACTGGAGTTTGCCGGTCGCCAGATCCTTGGCGGATACGTTCAGGATGCCGTTGGCGTCGATATCGAAAGACACCTCGATCTGCGGCACCCCGCGCGGGGCCGGGGGCAGGCCGGTCAACTGGAAACGGCCCAGCGTCCGGTTATCCGAAGCAAACTCACGCTCCCCCTGCAAGACATGGATGTCCACCGACGGTTGGCTGTCGGAGGCGGTACTGAAAATCTCCTTCTTGGCAGTAGGGATGGTCGTATTCCGCTCGATCAGCTTGGTCATGATCCCGCCGAGGGTTTCCACCCCCAGCGAGAGCGGGGTTACATCCAGCAGCAGGATATCCTTGACGTCGCCGGCCAACACGCCGCCCTGAATGGCAGCGCCAATAGCCACGACTTCGTCGGGGTTGATGCTCTTGTTCGGTTCTTTGCCGAAAAGCTCCTTGACCAGTTGCTGTACTTTGGGAATCCGGATGGAACCGCCCACCAGCACCACTTCGGCGATATCGCTGGGGGATAGCTTGGCGTCCTGCAGGGCTTTTTCGCAGGGGATTCGCAGCCGCCGCAGTTCATCGGCAATCAATTGCTCGAAGGTGCTGCGGGTAATGGTCATCTGCAGATGTTTCGGGCCGGTCTGATCGGCGGTGATAAAGGGCAGATTCACGGTAGATTCCACCGAAGTGCTCAGTTCGCACTTGGCCTTTTCGGAGGCTTCCTTGAGCCGCTGGAGGGCCATCGGGTCTTTCCGCAGATCGATTCCTTCTTTTTTCTTGAATTCATCGGCGATGTATTTCATCACCTTTTCATCGAGATCGTCACCGCCCAGGTGGGTATCACCGTTGGTGCTGAGCACTTCGAAGACATTGTCGCCGATATCCAGAATGGAAATATCGAAGGTGCCACCGCCAAAATCAAAGACCGCGATTTTTTCATTGGCCTTTTTTTCCAGCCCGTAAGCCAGGGCCGCCGCAGTCGGCTCGTTGATGATCCGTTCCACCTTCAGACCGGCAATCTGGCCGGCATCCTTGGTCGCCTGCCGCTGGGAGTCATTAAAATAAGCCGGCACGGTAATGACCGCCCGGTCCACCTTCTCGCCCAGATAGTCTTCCGCGGTTTTTTTGAGGTCCTGCAGAATCATGGCCGAAATCTCCGGCGGGGTATAATCCTTGCCGCGAACCTCAACCTTGACCAGCTCTTCGGGGCCGCCTACGATTTTATAGGGCACGATCTTCTCTTCGGAAGAGACCTCCCGATGGCGCCGGCCCATAAAACGTTTGATCGAGTAAACCGTGTTGGTGGGATTGGTTACCTGCTGGTGCCGGGCAATCTGGCCGACCAGCCGTTCGCCTTTATCCGTAAAACCGACCACCGAGGGGGTCAGCCGCGAACCCTGGGCGTTAATCAATACCTTGGGAGTGGTGCCTTCCAGAATCGCCACCACCGAGTTGGTAGTACCTAAATCAATACCTATTATTTTCGACATCTTCATTTGCTCCTTGTTTGAATAATACAAACATAATTCGTCTCCTTAAAGTAGTAGCAAATAGTATGCCAATAAGGTAGATATTTTATAATTATTTATATAACAGATATTTATGTTATTTTATTTTTCCCCCGGGTAAATCGAAATTCATGCCAAGCAGGCAGTTACGGTCTTATGAACTGCCATATAGACTTCCTAGCCAGGGCTTCGCAAAATAACGAA
>JAKQBU010000362.1 GCA_029573975.1 Planctomycetota bacterium | reverse complement strand
GAGATGCTCGGCTACGATATCCGGATCGAAGGCAATATCATCCATCTGGGCCAGACCACCGTGGCGGTGGCAGAAGCCTGCAACGGCCTGCGGATGGTCACCTCCTTTTTCGTCATCAGCGGCCTGGTGATTTTACTGGTGAACCGCGCCTGGTGGGAAAAGGCCATCCTGCTGCTCTCGGTCCTGCCCATCGCCCTGCTGTGCAACACCATACGGCTGGCGATTACCGCCATTGCCTTCACCATCCTCACCGGCGAGACCTGGGAACAACTCTTTCACGATTTCGGGGGCTACGCCATGATGCCGCTGGCCCTGGCGCTGGTGATTTTCGAACTGTGGATTTTACGCAAAATATTTGTGGTTCCGGTCGAAGAAACCCGGCAGGAAATCCTGATTCCTTCCGGCAAACAAGCCCGGCCGTAACCCGTTACTTGGGAGAAACAAAATATGGATTCAGTGGTCAAATATAAACCCCAGCCGCACCCGCAGGAATTTGTTTATACGGACGTTCCTCCGGAGGCTCCCCCCGCGGCCCCGCTGGGTTTGTTCCGGGCGCTGCGCCGCCGCTGGTATATCGTTTTCCTGGTGTTTGTGCTACTGGCCGGGGCGGGCCTGCCGGCGGTCTGGTTCCTGGTGAAGCCGAAATATCAGGCGGGCGCCGCCATCCGCGTGGCCCCCATCATCCCCAGCATCCTCTTCAGTGACAAGGATTCGGAAGGCGTGATTCCGATGTATGAAAGTTTCATGAACACCCAGGCGGATATCATCGTCAGCGATCAGGTCATCCAGCGGGTGGCGGACGAACTGGCGGACAAAAAACTGGCCTTGTTCGAGGATCCGGATCCCATCGCCCGCTACCTCACCAAGGATTCCAAACCGCTCAATCCGGTGGTGGCAATCCGAAAGGCGATCCAGGATGGTATTATTACGGTAATCCCCGGCCGCAAGACCGAGTTGATTAAGATTACCATGGACAGTCTCAATCCCAAAGAGGCCGAGCTGGTGGTGGATGCCTTTGTCCGGGCCTACATGAACATCGAAGGCTCCCGCTCGATGGAGGGCGGCAATAAGAATCTGGAGGTGCTGGAAAGCGAACGCAAGGCGATCCAGGACAAGATTCAGCGGCAGCAGGAGACCATCCGGAAGATGGGCGAGGAATATGGGACCATTGCCCTGACCGGCCGGCAGGATATGATGCTGGCCCGGGTCTCGGACCTGCGCGAGCAGTTGACCCAGATTGAATCGAGGAAGCTGGCCCTGCAGTCGCTGGTCCAGCTTTCCGAACAGACCAAGGATAAGACCATCGTCCCGGAAAAACTGCTGGAGCGGCGTTATGATTTCATCAACAGTGATCCTACTTTACAGATGTTAACCCAGCGGGTGGCCCAGCTCGAAGAAACCCTGGTCATGGCCCAGCAGACCCTGGCCCCCACCAATCCCGAGATCGAGCAGCAGACCAAAACGCTGGAGGCCTTCAAGGAACGAACCCAAAAGCAGCGGGCCGACCTGGAAAAGACCTTCGATGAAATGGTCGCCAAAGAGCTGACGGAAAACAGCCAGTTGCAACTGGATAAGGCCAAGGCTGAACTGGAACAGATCCTCGTGCAGGAGAATATCCTGCGGGATACCCTGACTAAAGAAAATGCTGATACCATCGAATTGGGTCGTAAACAACTGGCCATCCAGGAACAGCAGGACCAACTGGCCCTGAACCAGGAATTGTATGAAACCATCCGCCGCCGCATCCAGGAACTGGAAGTGGAGCGGAAACGGCCCGCCCGGATTTCGGTGGCCTATAACGCCTCCAGCCTCCCGCTGCCCAGCAAACGGATCAAACTGATGGGGGCGGCGCTGTTCGGGGCCTTGGCCGCCGGGGTCTTTCTGGCCTTTGTGCGGGACAAGGCCGACAAAAACCTGTATACCCCGGAGGACCTGGCCCGGACGGTCGGCGTGGCGGTGGTGGGCACCACCAGCCGACTGGATTACCGGGACAAGATCGGGCTGCGGCAGCAGTTGGTCAGCGACTATCAAACCATCCGCTCCAATCTGCGGCTGCTCAGCGACGGTGAGATTCCCAAAATCCTGGTGGTGACCAGCCCCGCTAGCGGCGATGGGAAAACCACCCTGGCGATCAATCTGTCGCTCAGTCTGGCCCAGACCGGCCAGAAGGTGCTGCTGATCGACGGCGATTTACGCAAACCGGATATTGCCCATTTTCTGAAGCTGCCGGAGAATTACTGGGGCCTGCAGGATGTTCTGCTGGGCTTGCGGCGCTGGGAAGAGGCCGTTTATACCCTGCCCGAGGCCGGCGTTCAGGTCCTGACGGCCGACCATAGGAATAACGGCCAGGCCATCGACCAGTTGGCCAGACCGGAAACGGCCGAAATCATCCGGACCATCAGCCAGAAGTATGACCACGTGATTATTGACACGCCCCCCGTGTTGGCGATCCCGGACGCCCTGCTGTGGTCGAAGATGGCCGACGCCGTGGTCCTGAGCAGTCTGGCGGGCCATTCCAACCTGACGGATTTTCAGGAAACGTTTCATCGGCTCTCCCAGCTGCATGTCCGGATTCTGGGGAATGTGCTTGCCAATGTGGCGGCCCGGCACAGCTACAACCGCTATGGCTACGGCTATGGGTACGGATATGGCGCCAAACACAATCCGCCGGATGGCAAACAGATGGACATGAAACAATTGATGTTCCTGCTCCGGCCACAAGACCAGAAAAAGGATACCTCCCCTTCCGAGGAATCTTCGAAAAACTGAATCCATATGCCCGGAAGTAGAAATGATACCAAATGAATTGCCGGCCATCCGGGATGAAATAGCCAAACCATGCAGCAGATCGTAATCCATAAACAGGATTTTCTGGCTGGCCCTTCCGCCATCCTCCGGATGGTGTCCGCCCAGGCCGCGCTGGCGGACCTCACCCTGGCGGGAGTGGACCGACTGAACCGGCTGGATAGTTTCGGCCGAAATCCGGTTCTGCTGCTGCCCCGCCCGTGGCCGGAAAACTTCGCCGCCGATCCGGCCTCCCGGCTTTATTATGAGCAGGCTTTACCGGTGGCCGCCGCCCGGGACAAAAGCCCCAGCCGCAGTCCGTGGCAGGTCCTCAGCAACGGCCGTTATATCACCCATATCGATGCCCGCTGGCTCACCGAAATCACTGCCGGCCTGGAGGCTCCGGTCATCGCGGTCCGCGCGGATCCGGAGCTGCTGGCCTTCCGGGAAAAAGTGCGTATCTCATCCAAGGGTGACATCGCGGGCTTCCGCCGCTGGTATGCCGATACCGCCAAAGAAGGCCCCGTGCCGGCGGATTGGCCGCCGCTGCTGTTGATCAAGACATCGGTTCTGCCCCAGTTGCTGGCCGAGGGCAACCTGCCCCTGTCCTTCGCGGATTTGCTGTCACGCTGCGCCGATCAGTCCCTGACCCTGCGGAGCATACGGATGGCCGGCATCAGCCTCGATCTAGCAACCGAGGCAGGGTATCTGGCCT
>JAKQBU010000345.1 GCA_029573975.1 Planctomycetota bacterium | reverse complement strand
GGTCCTGACCTTCCGGACAGGCCGCCGACAGCAGTGGCTGGATTTTACAGAGGACGCGCATATCGGGACAGGCTCTTTTGATACGGACCGGATCTTTGCGCAATATCTTCACCTGCTCCTGCGGCGTACCAGTGAAGCCGTACATCTGTCCCCACCATAAACCGGGGATGGTAATCCGGATTCCCCGGCGCTGGAAAAAGGTGCGTATGGCCTCATCGCTGTATGACTCATTCAGAGAGGTGGCGGCAAATCCGAAATTCTCGACCGTCCGGTTGACGCCCCAATCCTGCCGGAGCCGGCTGATAAAGGACCAGTAGCTGGGCTTGTCCTCCGGATAGAGTGCCCAGCGCAGCGTATAGGAAGCAGATACATCCAGACCGAAATGATGCGACAGAAAATAACAGCGGGTTCCCGCCCGATACGTCTTCAGTCCCAGCCGCAGCACCGTATCCTCCGCGGCGATCCCCAGACCGCCCTTCTCACCGGCGTAAAAAACCGTAGGATTGGCCGCCGGATAGGAGGGAGAACCATTGTTATCGACACCGTCTATCCCGCCCAGATAGATCCCCTGCGGCGGCCGGGAAGGAATCGTGGTATGGGTTATCGCCACCCCAATCACCCGCTCAGCCAGGTTCGTAAAGGTATCCTGAAGCTCGATGCGCCCCTTGCGGAAACCTATGCTTCGAATCAGCCGATAGGAATCATCTTCCGCCGTTATGGAAATCGAATGGATGTCCGGAATGCTAACCTGCAGCGAACGCCAGGTGTCCGGCTGTTTCTCAATGCCAAACCGATGGATGCCCCCGCCCGGACGGGAAAATTCGCTCTCGATAAAATAACTGGCATCTGGCTGGCGAATCTCAATGCCGCCGGCAGGACTTGCTAAAATTTCTACGGAATCCAATTGGATCTTCTTGCCGGAAACAGGGGCGGGAGGAGTTTCTGATTTTCGCAATGGACTGGCAGCCGCCTGCGAGTCCGGAACGGTTGCCAATTCCAGCCGGCCTACCAGAAGCTCCGGCTGCGGGGAATCGCCGGGCAAATTAAAATATTCCGGAGCCGCCCTATTCGAGATTTTGATCTCATTGGGCCGGTCCCTGGCAATCAAATCAGACACATCCAGCATATAGGTTGCATCTTCGCCGATTCCTGCAAAAGAATAAGAAAAAAGAGTCAACAGGTTATTCCCATCAAAATAGGCAGCCCCCGTATCGCCATAGGAGGATTTTGATTTATTGAGAAGCCGCAGCCCCCCGCTGAACCGATCGTCCCCAACCCGGTCATCCACCGGCTTGTTATTCACCGCCAGTTGCAGATAATTTCCGTATCCCGCCCCCTGCTGCAGCCGGACCTGAACCACCAGCACCGCCGCCTGACCGTCCGGGATATCCAGAGATGGCACAGAAATCGAAACGGACTTCCTGGCGGGGATCAGAAACGCCTCCCCCTCATACCGCCAGATCGTCAAAGGGGAAACCGCCCACACCTCGAAGGCCGTGAAGCCAAGCCATAGCCCCATTACGGCCCATACAGGTAAGGTTCGGGAATGCCGCATAACCACTTTTCCTGAGACGAACGGAATGCCGCAAAGCAAGTGAAAGACGGTCCGGTTTTATTCGACACGTTTGCCGTATCGTTTCTTGAGCTGTTCAATATTAATCTTCGCTTCTTCCGCTTCCAGGCTGTTGGGATACTTCTCGATTACCGAGCGATAAGTCTCCATAGCCTTGCGCGGCGTCAGCTTTTTCTGCACCTTCGCCACATCCATCAACTGGCGGGCAAACGGATCGCTTTCTTTACCGGCCGTTCCGGCGGAAACCGCCGGCGGGGCAGCCGCAGCCGCCGTTTCCGACTCGGCCGTATTCGGCTCTTCGAGCAAATCATTGGGATCTGCTTTCAGCAGTTCTCCTGCCGATTCCCCGCCTAATTTCTCCATCGCCTGCTTCATCAGTGCTTCCATGTTCTGTCCGGCCCCCAGCTTCAGATCCCCCAGCGCCGCCAGAGACGGTACGCCCGCGCCGGCCTTCGCCTGCGCTAACTCCGCCTGCAATAACATCTGCGGCAGGAAACCGCCTACCGGCCCTACGTAACGGACCTTCCCCTTGGTATCCACCATCATCATCACCGGCGCTACCCGGCTGGTCAGATTCCATTGCGACTGGTTCACCGGATCGCTGATCACGCAGCTTGACCACGGCCAGCTACCCTCCATCAGTATGTCCGCCAATTTAGCCGGATCCTTGACGGCATCCTGGTTCACAGACAAAAACCCGACCTTGCCGCTCATCGCCATTTCCGTGAAAAGATCGCCGAATTGGCTGGCGTTTCCTTTTAAATCGAATTCCGGTTTGGGGATCACCTTTTCCTGATCCCGCGGCCGGCTTTTTGCCATGCCCGACATCATTTGCTGAATATAATCATTGGGATTCATCGTGCGGCTCTGCGTCTTTTTGCCGGTACTCCACAGCAGAGCACAGAGAATCTGCCCCTGGCCCGGCTCAAAATAAAAATAACTGCCGTTCAGATTCCGCAGAATCACCCGCTGGAAATCCTGTCCCAGATTCTCCCCCGGCATCGCCAGAACCGGCAATTTCAAAACGGTTTTACTCGTCCCCATTCCCATCATATACATCATGGGATTGGCCGCCGCCGCGGTACTTTCTTTTTTCTTGCGGGTTGCGGTCCTCCGCGCAGACGTTTTCCGGCTGTCCTCGGCGGCAGAGTCCGTCTCACCGGTGGAACGGCTCCAAACACTGGACCTGCGCTGAGCTCTTTCTGCCTGCGCCGAATCCTCACGGGCTTTGGTTCCCGACCGGCCAACCGCATTCGGTTCCGACATCTCCAGATCTTCTCCCTCTGCTTCTCCTTCGAGTTTCTCTTCTTCCTCTTCTTCTTCCTCCTGCTCAACTACCGGACATCGTTTGGCCAGAATAGGCCGGACCAGTTCATAATCTTCATACAACAATCCCAGAACGATGGCGCTGTCACTGATATTTTCATTGTCTGGAGCCGCTTTCAAGGCCTTGGCAATCAGACTCAGGGCCTCCTGCCGATTGCCGGAAAAATGGGCCAGAAACGCCTCAATCAGCGTCACACTGGCCTTTTGCTCAGGCTCAAATTTGACAAAATAACGCCGGGAATCTTCCAGCTCCAGCTTGATGTCTTCGACGTCCTGAGCCGACAGCCCCTTCAGATCCGCCACCCGGTCCAACACCATTTCCAACACTTTTTCGATATGGCTGGCCGCCTCCCGCACCTCCTGTTCCTGGCTGCCTTGCATGCCATACATCATGTCCATCGGATTTTGCGCCAGCACCTCCACCGGCCCCAGCAAACCAGATAAAATGGTAAAAATAAAAATACTAAAAATGATTCCTTTTGCTCGTTTTTTCATTGTATTCAACCCTGTTTCCTGCTGTTCTCTCATTTTATACAATCTGCCCCCTATCACCTGCGTACTATTATAAATAAACCGAAATGATTTTTCAATGGAGAAAAAGGATAAACCCCCACCCCCGTTCTACATCAACCCCTATTTGCGCCTAAGTTCTTTTAAACAGGATGGTTACAATCCCTGCGACTTCGGTGAGAACATCGCCAGCTTCAATCCCTGGTTAAATTTTACATCCTCATACCAGTAGCGGCTGACCAGCCTGCCCTGCCAGTCGTAACAACTGATAGCCGTCGGCAGCAAATATTCCACATCAAATTCCAGTACCAGCCGGGCATAGGGATAATCCGCCTTGGGCGGTAAAATCCGCTCCATGGCGACACACTCCCGGTCATCCACTTTGGTACGGCCATGATACGATATCTGTAAATCCCCGTATTTTTCTGCCTGTTTATAGATCTTCAGCAAATTCTGCATCGACCGGTAAAAGCCAAACTGATCACAACTGCTCCGGCTGGCTTTTTGCACTTCCTTGCTGCGGGGGTCACGCTTCACCGACTTGATCCAGCTCAGCAGGCCCGTCGGGTGCACCAGCATTTTATTTTCATTCTGGCCTTCCACATATAGCAGTTTATCAATCGAACCGGCATTTTCCTCCCAGCTCATCAGCACCGAAAAGGGGTTTTCCTTGAAAACAATGGCTATTTTTTCGGTCTGCCGTAATTTTCCGTTTATGCGTTCCTGCTTATAAAACGTTGCTGTATAATCAGTTACAGTACTTTCATACCGGCCGATTGCCCAATCCAGCAGTGCAATATGATCGGTCTTGGCCAGCTCGGTGAGCCGTGCCGGCACATCCATCTCCGTCTTGCCGGGTAATTCAGAAAACACAGGGGCCGCCAGTAAAAACGGAAATCCGGCTCCTGACTCCTGTTGCGTTTCAAATCCCATGCCCTGATAAAGATAGGTAAACACCAGGATCCCCACCATGAAACGGGCTATAGCATACAGGCCCTTTTTCCGGAATAAGATATGCATAGTAGTACCTTACTTTTAAAAGGGTTATATCTCGACCATCTATATAACTCTATTTTTGTTTTGTTAGTAATACTTATCGGCGGGCTGGTTTCTTTATCTACAATCCTTTCATAACCAAAATAAAGGGTCCCAAGACCATTCCCTTTACTTAGTTCAATGTTATTATACGTTATATAGTTCGCAAAAGCAATGAAATCCCAATAAAATCGATGCAACCACCTATATATCAATATCTTACATTTTTTTATTTCCTTTATACGACAGATTCTCAATCACGCCGGCAGCCGTAATCGTTTTTTTATCTTTCTCATTTGCCGCATCATTCTATCCATAGGACAGATGGAAACTTTTTGACGGAACCGCCAAAAGTCGATATTGTCATCTAAAAACAGCTCTGGCTCACCAATAACAAGGGGTCGAAGAGCTTTTGACGCTGGCGTCTCAAATGGATTTTACCGGCGAAACGCTTGTTACTTGCAAACCGGTACGGATTGGGATAAAATTATCCGGTTGTAAAAGGTATGGTAAATATAACGAGTTTTCCCGCTGCAATGGAGAGATTATGCGAAATGGGGTTTATCAAAGGTGTTTGGTTGCCGGTATGATGGTGTTTTTCAGTCTGGCCGTTCTATCAAACCATGCTGCCGGACAGACGCGGTACGGCCAGCCGCAGGAGTCCAGGTACAGCATTGCGGCCGACAAGCGGCCCTGGAAGGGATTTCCCTGGCTCATCGGGGCTGGATTAACGGCGATTACCCTGATGGTGAGTTTTAAAGATGCCAAACGGACGCATCTGGATTAATAGTCCGGTATAGAACTATCCATATGGGTGTTCTACGGAAACCATGGATGAAAATCCGTCTCCTGAGGTAGGGAACGGATTTCAGCAAAACGATTATGAGGTGTAGTTATGAAACAGAAGAATAGTCGATGGCTGGTGGTTTTGGGATGTATCAACGCCTTGCTGCTGACGGCGGTGGTGATGCACTTTGTGGAACTGCCGCAGGCGCAGGCTCAAACGGCTCGTACCGGCAGCACAACGGCGGGAGAGTATCTTATGGTACCTGGAAGGGTTCAGGGGGAATCGGGCGAAATTATTTGGGTATTGGATGTGAACCATAATCTGTTAACGAATTGTATTTACAATCGAAACCGCCGTGAGATTCAATTTGGTGAATTTCTGGATCTGAATGTCGAATATGGATTATTTAAAAATATGCAGACTCCAGTTCCTGCGGAGCCGGAAGTAGGAGGTGTGAAATGATAGCCCGAAAGACGGTAATGGGTTTTTTAGTTTTCTCCGCCGTTTTTCTCAGTTGTTTACTAGTGTTTGTGAACACGAGGGAATCCGGCATGGTCTATGGCAAAACCTATGGAGTACAGGCGGGAAATTATGCAGTAACTATCGCCCAAGTCGAAGGACGCAGCGATGTCCTCTGGATTCTAAAGACCGATGAGCATGTATTGATGGTATGCGAGGCGTCTTCGAAGGGGAGAATGAATATTTTGGGAATGGTGGATTTGCAAGAAATTTTTTCCCGAGCAATCGAGGAGCAGCCGAGCGAAACCCCGGCTGAAGAGGACGGCACAGTACCCCGAAGGAGAAGATAGGTTGACAGGAATCCAGGGGAAACCCCGCGGCAAGGCCGGGGATCTGGCCCAGGCGGTTCTGGCGGGGAAAGCCATCGCACGGGTGGAGGCTTTGTGTCTGCTGGAACTGACAGGCGATGACCGGTACGATTTGTTTTATTGGGCGAATCGGATTCGTCAGGAACGGGCGGGGCAGGCAATTTCTCTGTGCTGTATCGCCTCCGCCCGAACCGGCCGGTGCAGCGAAGATTGCCGGTTCTGTGCCCAGTCCGGGCATTACCCAGCCACGATGGAATCCCGGCAGATGAGCCTCCAGGAATTGCAGGCGGCAGCGGAATCCGCCCGGAAGATCGGCGCCCATTCCTTCGGCATCGTCTCCAGCGGCTACGGCCCGACTGAAAAAGAGCTGGACCGGCTCGAAGAGGTTTTCCAGTATATTTCGAAGATGGGCAATCTGCAATGCTGTGCATCGCTGGGCTGCCTGAATGAGCAGCAGGCCCGGCGGCTGCGGGCGATGGGGGTGCAGCGATGCCATCACAATCTCGAGACCTCGCGGCGGTTTTTCCCGCAGATTGTCAGCACGCATAGCTATGAGGAACGGCTGGCCACCATACAGGCCGCCAAAACGGCGGGCATGGAGGTATGCAGCGGCGGAATCTTCGGGATGGGGGAAAAGCTGGAGGACCGGGTGGATTTGGCCTTTACCCTGCGGGAACTGGATGTGGATTGCGTGCCGATTAACTTTTTAAATCCGATACCCGCAACCCCGCTGGAAACAGCCGAACCCCTGCCTCCGCTGGCAGCCCTGCAGATTATTGCCATGTTCCGGTTTGTGCTGCCGGATAAGCAAATCTTGATTGCCGGAGGGCGGGAGAAATGCCTGCGGGATCTGCAAAGCTGGATTTTTTACGCCGGGGCCAGCCGCTGCATGGTCGGGAATTATCTGACTACGGCTGGGCGCAACCTAGCGGACGACTTTCAAATGCTGCAAGACCTGGAACTGCCCCTGCTCAACAGAGAGAACCATAGCTGAATCGGCAAGGGCTTGTATCACCCAAAATTTCATGCCCGCTCCGGTAAAAAATAATCACAATCCCATTATTTTCAGACAGTTACAATAATTTAAAATTCCCTTTTCTCCCCCTTGACATTTTGCAAGAAATAGATAGAATTTCTGTTTTGTAGGTTTATCCGCAAGGGTCATACCGATACCCGGATAAATGCACATGATTCCCCGATAGCTCAATCGGTAGAGCGAGCGGCTGTTAACCGCTAGGTTACTGGTTCGAGTCCAGTTCGGGGAGCCAAAAACAACCAGTGGCGTAAAAACCACTGTTCACGATTAACGGAAACGCCCAGTCATGCAAATGGCTGGGCGTTTTCATATCCCACTGTTATCAAACACTTACGGCGTTCTTGCCGTTTCCACCCCGACTCTCTGCGGTTCTATTCTGGCGACGATTTTTCCACGCTCTGCCACAGAATCCCCATTTGCGGAACGAAAACTCTCTGAAGCTCTCCGTTTCGTGAGTGGCGATTTTCTATCCTTTTGACTCTCTTTGGCCGTCATCCCATTTCGGCGATGCTGTTTCTATGTACTCTCATTTGTACCATCATCGGCTTCAAGACTTCCGAGCCTCAAATACTGATTAACAGACTTCGGCTATCAACTCCGCCTGTTTCCGACAAAGCGACGATTCAGCGAGTTAACAAGAGGTATCAAGCAATTTGTTCTGGTCAGCCAGAACGCAGATACCTACGGAGCTGAATATGTCAAAACTATTTTCTAGCCTCTCGCCAGAACAACGGCGGGATGAAATCGTCAGAATTTTCTCTCAATGTTTACGCCGACTGGCCAATTCCTCGCCCAATTCGCCGGAAACTCTCGGAAATGGCGAAGAATCTGAAGAATCTTCGTTAACTTCCCTTGATGTTTCGCCGGAGTCGAGGCTTCATGTGTGTAACGATAAGAAACTGTGAATACAGGAGATACGACTATGGCGACAACAATAGAAACCCATCGGCAACGCTTGTCGCAGCTCTCTATCGGGGAGCTTCGGCTGGAATATGAAAAGGTCTGCGGCGAGCTGACCACCAGCCGACACGCCAAACACATTATCAAACGAATCCTCTGGCAGATGCAGGCCAACCTCTACGGCGGTCTGAGCGAAGAATCCCTGAAGCGGGCACAGGAACTGGCTGACCCGACCCAACTCCGGATGACCGCGCCAAAGGCGAAACCCATTTCCGATAACGCCCAGACGGTAACGCGAACGCTGCCCGCCGCTATCACCACCAAGCAGAGCGAGCTTGTAGTGGGCACG
The DNA here is from genome assembly GCA_029573975.1 of Planctomycetota bacterium. The sequence continues at coordinate 65 of JAKQBU010000345.1, read as the reverse complement.
CAACTGGAGCGGCTGTACCGAGGCCAGAAAATCGTGGCGACCATCGTGGAAAACGGCGTTCGGTG
>JAKQBU010000333.1 GCA_029573975.1 Planctomycetota bacterium | reverse complement strand
ATAACATTTTAGCGATTCCTGATACTTCTGACAAGAAGATTTGCTTAGCATAAAATATTTAGGCGGAATAAGCCTGATGAAAAATGGCAGCAGATAAAAGAAAATCCCACAGTACTATTTTTGTAAGTATTTATATTACAGAAAATTAAGAAAATTTTATTATCGGTTTTTCCAGATGATTTTCGGCTCGATCTGGCACGAGAGTACCAGGCTTTTGGCCAGATTTTCTAGTTGGCTAGCCTGTTGGAGAGTGCTTTTCCGGGGAGTGGCTGCATCAGTTATGAGACAAATCTTTATAGTTCGATCAGAGGCTAAGCTATTGCAGGATAGTTGTTTAAGCCAGCGGTGGGTGGCGAAAATCTGGCCGTCTTTGCCGAGGGAGCCGTTGCTGATGACGAAGTGGTAGTCGTTAGAGATTTGGTTGCTGAGGCGGTTTTCGGAAAAGAGGTTACTTTTATCCGATAGGTAGGAGACTTCGATCCGATTCCAGCGTCCCAGTTCGATGCCGGCTTCGGTACCGAGGGTGGAGTGGATGTTGTTCAGTTGAATCTGGCTGGATAAGCTGAAGGGCATTGGTTTGATGGGTTTCCCTTCCAACGCCAGAAGCACCAATGCTCCGGCGGTCATGGCGACGACCAGCAGGAGCATTACTTTCGTTAATCTTCCCTGATTTACCATCTCGACTTCCCTGTCCGCAGTTGGATACGAGAGATACCAGTACCCCACGGTTTACACCTTTATTTATCGGGTACATTTCATAATAGAGCACGATTATAAAAATCTATCGTCACAACACAAGAGAGAACTTCATGGAAAGTAGGATTTTCGGAGAAAACCGCGAAAATTTTTTTTCTTTTATTTCGGACCTATAAACACAACCTGATTATCAATATTGATAAGGGGATTTGGGTCTGATAACAGTTTGGAAGTTTTAAAAAAATAATTTAAGATTTTGAAGAATCAGGCTGGAAACAGGGTATTCAGAGGGTTTCGGGGCGGATCTGCAACTGGCCTATGCGGCGGATTTTCTGGTAGCGATTCGCCAGAAGATTTTCGATTTTGCCGCGTTTCAGGGCGCGCAGGGTCTGGCTGAGGTACTCTTCGACGCTGCGTATCGCGCCGTAGGAGTTGCGGTGGGCGCCGCCGAGCGGTTCGGGGATGATGGCATCAATCACGCCCAGCTGGAGAAGATCTTTGCTGGTAAGTTTCAGCGCTTCGGCGGCGAGGGGGGCCTGGTCTCCGTTTTTCCAGAGAATGGCAGCGCAGCCTTCGGGGGAGATGACGCTAAAATAGGAATATTGGAGCATAGCCAACCGGTCGGTGACCCCGATGCCCAAGGCCCCGCCGGAACCGCCTTCGCCGATGACCACGCCAATAATGGGCACGTGGAGGCGGGACATTTCCATGAGATTGAGGGCGATGGTGCGGGCCTGGCCGCGTTCTTCGGCGCCGATACCCGGATAGGCGCCGGGGGTGTCGATGAGGCAGACGATGGGCAGGTGGAACTTTTCCGCTAACTTCATTTTTTGCAGGGCTTTACTGTATCCTTCGGGGTGGGCGCAGCCGAAATTGCAGGCGGTTTTTTCCTTGAGGTTTTTGCCCTTGTTATGGCCGATAAGCATGATTTTGTCACGGCCGATCCGGCCCAGGCCGGTGATGATGGCTGGGTCGTCGCCGAAGCGGCGGTCGCCATGAAGCTGGCGGAAGTCATTTACTATCAAATCGATATAATCGCCCAGCAGCGGACGGCGGGGGTGACGGGCAACCTGCACGATGTCCCAGGCGGATAGATTCTGGTAGATTTCGGTGGTCATTTTGAGCAGGGTGAGTCGTAACTGCTGAATATGATAGGAGTAATCGACGCTTTGAATCTCCTGCTGGCGCTGGAGATCGGCGATCTGGGCCTCCAGGTCGAAGAGAGGTTTTTCGAAATCCAGGAAGCAGGTGCGGGGCGGATTTCTAACCTCGGCTGCTGAAGATACTTGGGTTTGATTCATTGTTTTCGTACGTCATGCCAGGCGGCGGGCCAGGCGTTGTCGTCAAAAATTTCTGTTTACGCACATATCTACCTATCGGCGTTCGCTTTGGTGAAATGAAGCAAGCGGGCAAAAATTGGGTTATAGGACTAAAGAAGATATCAGGTTACGAATATACATTATGACGAGAGGCAGGCAAGCCTGCACCACTCTCGCCGCGATCATTTTACGCTATTGACGCTCCCGCTGGTCGCTTCGAATTTCTGTAAGTCCTTCCTATGAGTTTAGAAATAGTAACGTAAGTCGTTATTTTGGGGGACGGGAAATTGATGTAAGTCTTTATTTTGCGTGGAAAGTGATGGTCCGATAATAAAGTAGGGATTATAACGGTGGTAACGGTTGGGTAAGAATTTTGGTAAGGTGGGTAAGAAATT
>JAKQBU010000326.1 GCA_029573975.1 Planctomycetota bacterium | reverse complement strand
GATTTCTTCCTGGGGGCTAAGACCGGAGATCTTACCCATTTCCGCGGCGTTCTGCTCCCACATCGGCGTTAATATCATTCCCGGAGCTATGCAATTTACGTTAATGTGATACCGGGCCAGTGCCAGGGCGGCGGATTGCGTGATGTTAATGACGGCGGCTTTGCTAGCGGCGTAAGGAACCTGATGCGACCTTCCTCGTCGGCCGGAAACGGAGGAAAAGTTCACGATTTTGCCGTAGCAGCGTTCCGCCCGGCCGGCGGCCCGGACCTCCGGCGGGATTTGCCGGATCATTTGCTGTGCTACTGCCTGCAGGCAGAATACCAGGCCCTTCTGATTTACAGCGATGATCGGATCCCAGTCGGTTTCGGTGATCTCCAGCAGGGGCTTGGCCTGGATGATACCGGCAACGTTTACCAGCATGTCGATGCGCTGCCATTGGCGAACGGTTTTCTCCACCATCGCCTGGATGCTGGCAACCTCCGCCAGATCAAAGGGGATGGCCATCGCCTGCCCTCCCAGCTTTTGAATCTGTTCCGCCGTTTGCCGGGCGGAAATCTCATCCCGGTCCGTCGCCGCGACTTTTGCCCCGCACCGGGCCAATTCCAGCGCCACCGCCCGGCCAATGCCCCTGCCGGCCCCGGTGACAATCGCTATTTTATCGATAAATTTATTGGCCATATCAAATAATACGAGCGGGCATAAGTACCCGCTCGTATCTTTAGGAAACAAACGTATCTAATCGCATTAAAAACTTACGCTCTCCGGCGACGGATCAGACCCAGTCCGCCCAACCCCAGCAGCACCATCGTGACCGGTTCGGGGATCCTGACAAAATCCAAATTGGCGGTTAAACTGGATCTTGACTCACCAGCATCGGCACCGTTCGCACTGATGAAATCGAGATAGTCGGTTCCAGAAAAGCCTAATTCCGTCAGGGAAGTACCGACAGGAACCGTATAGGCATCGGCGCCATGTATCTGGGCTTGCCAAAGCACATCGGTACCGTTTTTTACCACATAGACGTTTGTGGTCTGGTAGTCGGCAGCGGCATATCCTGTACCGATAAAACTCACATCTAAATTATAGATGCCGGGTTCCGGCGTTACCCGTGCTGTAGCCTGATAAAAGGTCCACGCCATCATCGCCACGGATGTCCCTCTCCAGGGTTCTTTCCACCATATCGTACAGGTGCCAGAGGGATCATATTGTGCTGGAAGTTGATACGCATCACCATCTGGCGCACCGGTCCATAGAGCAGGTATATGATTCATTGGAAGAAAGTCCCCGAAGACTCCTGTGCCGTATCCCGTTTCAAGCCTCCCACCGAAATCCCAGGCCGCGGGATCGTCTGGGTAGAGGGTCCAATCGGTAAGCGGATTGTAGTCCGTTGCCCATGCCATACCGGCAGAGCAGGCCACCAGTAAAACAGAAACTAACAACTTTTTCATTTTCGTTTCCTCCGTTTGACAAGCTCCTCGCTTTGTCAAAACATAAAAAAACCATACTTCGAACCAAAAACAACAATACAACATCAGACACACATAAAGCTCTCATCCTTTTTTTAATTCTTGCCGCGATCACATCCTTTCTTTTTTTGTATAACCAGCCCGGTCTGTTTGCAATAGCACAGCAGCCGGGCTGGTTCCTAAACGGTAGTTTTAATTCATCACAAGCATCCTTTTTACCGGACATTACAACAACTGGCAATTACTGGCAGGCTGCCGGATGATCGTAACCGCATTGCAGCCACAAGCTGGCAAGGCCGGCAAATTCCGCCAGGTCGATCACGCAATCCCCATTGACATCCCATTCCGCTACCGGTGCCAGGCACTCAACCGCTTTGGTGGTGAAGCTCCAGACCGCACCCGCAGACACTACCTCAGTGCCGACACCTTCATCCACAGCCCAGTAATAGGTCGTGTTGTAGTTCATCAGATCCACACCGAACGGATCGTAGGAGGTATCCGTGGTCTGGGACAGCACCTGTACGGAAGGATCGCGACTGATTACCAGTGCTTCATTGGTGCTGAAATACACATCCGCCCATTCGACACCCAGCGTGTTATTCCAATCCAGAATGGCGTCATATGCGACACCGGTTACGCCGGACGGGGTGGGACTAACCAGTTCAGCCGGGTCATAGGCCGGCCCCGTGGTGAAGGTCCAGACGTCGCCAGTGCGGAGAATAACTCCTCCCGGAGCGGCTGGCTCGGGAACCAGAACATCGACACGCCAGGCGTACTCTGTTTCCTGATCCAGCGCGATGGCGGGCGTATAACAATGCGGTTCTCCGCCCGTTACCAGGATCGGCCCTGCCAGATTGTCCAGATCATCCGCATGCCCATAGTACACGTTATAGGAGAAAAAGTTCCCGTTGGGATCCGGATAGTTGGGATCATTCGACGGGCCATTCCAGCACAGACTGGTATTCAGATTTACATCCGCAGCACCATCTTCTGGCGAAGGACCCCAGGCTAGCAATACATCTCGTGCGACCAGATCGGCGGTTAATGCGGCTCTATGCTCAGGACCGCCGGAACTGGTGTTCGCAGCTATGAATTCGAGGTAGTCGCCAGCTACAATTTCTATAGAGTTGACATTAAAAGGAACAGGGGTGGTATAGTCAGAGACAGAACTGGTAAAAAGAACATCCGTGTTGTTTTTGATGATATGTACATTGGTAGCAGGAAAAGTCGTCGTATATCCAATACCTATGAAGCTGCCCGTT
>JAKQBU010000325.1 GCA_029573975.1 Planctomycetota bacterium | reverse complement strand
TTCAGCCTTCTGTGTTCGGCATGGTGCAAAACCTCTGCCTGACCAAACCTAATCAGGCACCGCTCATCATCGCTTTTCTATTTATATTATACACCCGAAAAGGCAATAAGCCAAATGTGACGCCAGTGTCATACCCAGGCCACATAACTCACAGACTTTCGATTTTCAGCGGTCTTTTTGCCGTCTTCTTCGTTCTCTTCACTTTCTTCCGGCGGGAAACAGCCATCTGCTTTTATATTTATCGGACGTGTAAAATCAGCTATTTTTTACCCTAATGCTTCCCCCGGATCGATAATTCAGCAGAGAAGAGCCTTACAACGGACGATCCCTACCCTAGAATCTGGCATGCAATTTCATTCGCTGATATTTCTGGTATTTTTGGCCTTTTTTTTTGGCGGGTGGATTTTGGTTCGGCGCAGCGCTAATGGCCATTATGCCTGGCTGGTGGCTGCCTCGTTTATTTTTTACGGCCGGTGGGACTGGCGGTTTCTGTTTCTGCTGGCAGGGAGCGGTTTGATCGACTTTTTTGCGGCGCTGGCTATTCTACAGCGACCGCAGTATCGCAAGGCGCTGCTGATTGTGTCGCTAGCCGGCAACCTCGGTTCGCTGGTTATTTTCAAATATCTGGATTTTGGCATCCAAAGTGTGAATCAAATTTTTACCTGGCTGGGCATCCCGGTTCTGATACCGGCGGCCGGGCTGATTCTGCCGGTCGGCATCAGTTTTTATACCTTTCAGTCGATGAGTTATACAATTGATGTGTATCGGGGTGAACTGCGGCCGACCCGTAATGTGGTACATTTTTTCGCGTAACTGGCCCTGTTCCCCCAACTGGTGGCCGGCCCAAACCGTATCCGCTGATGACCAAACCGCGAAGCCAATACCGGCAGATAACCCGATAGAGCACCGCGCTGGCGGGAAAGAGAGGTTGAAAAGCATCATCCCAATGTCCTGGCCGCGGACCCATCCATCCTCGGTGGACAGGAGAGATTCTATCCCCCGGCCACTCTCCCTACGCCACGATCCCACTCCCGGACGTCAAAGCAATTGCTTATTCTGTTGATTTTGTGTAACTGCGATTATATCATCCTCTTAGGAACGGCAGTGCCATTCGGGTCAGACCCCGATATTTCGGGCCGCAATATTTGGGGGTATTGTAAGGCCGGTTCGCCTTTTCCCCGAATCATTCTTGGTTATATAAATAACAGGTATCGAATTTCTCCATTGTTGATGCGAAAAAACCAGAAGACACGCGATGAGGTGACCGCCCTGGCCCGGAAAATATCTGCCGATGAAAGCGGGAAACCGGACTCACTGCCTCCGTCCGAACTATTGCAGACGACTCTGGAGTTATTATACGCCGGCCAGATTGAGCTAGGGTGGTATTTTTTCGATGCAGCCTGGCCAGCCAATATCCCGGGCAAGGAGGAGAACAAAAAGGAATTTTGTAAATGGCTGGCATTCAGTCCCTATTGGAAGGAACTGGAGGGGTATTATGCGGAGCATGATATAAAATAAGGAGTCGTGGGGCAAGTCCCGGCTTATATTTCCCGACAGCAGAGGTAATGGGAGGAATCACAGACGAGACGGCTGTGTTATGTTATGGCTGGATGGCAGTCGCAGATTCGCTAGGTGTTCATGACGGCGCGGAGGCCGCGGAAGGCGTCGACGAGGCTGACGAGATGGCGGAGGCGGGCGACGCGGCGGGCGAGGTATTTGGGGCGGAGGAAGAATTTGCGATAGGCCCGCTGATAGAATTCGTGAATCTGTTTCAGGGAGACGGTGGGCAGTTTCATGACGGGGTTGGCGAAATCATACTCGTCCCAATTTTCGGTGGTCAGCAGGCCGCGGGATTTGGCCCACTGGAACATGTCCGTGCCGGGGAAGGGGGTGGCGATATTGAAGATGGCGACATCGGTGTCCAGTTCGATGGCGAAATCGAGGGTTTGCTGCATGGTTTCGAGGGTTTCGCCGGGATTGCCGAGCATATAAGCGGCACGGACGTCGATACCGGCCTTTTTGGTGATGGCGACGGCGCGGCGGGCCTTATCGAGGTCCGCCCGTTTGCCGACGTTGGCCAGGATTTCCGGGCTGGCGGATTCGATGCCGTACATGATCTGGTGGCAGCCGTGGGCTTTCATGTCGTCCAGGAGCAACTGGTCAATGGTATCGACACGGCTAAAGCAGCTCCAGGTCAAATTCACATGCAGTTCTTCGAGCCGCTGGCAGAAGGCGTGGACCTCTTTTTTGAAAACGGTAAAGGTGTCGTCGTAGAAGCAGATTTCTTTGATGCCGTAGGTATCCTGCAGATGCTTGACTTCTTCGGCGACTTTGCGGCCGGAACGGACGCGGAGTTTATTGCCGAAGATACGATAACAGAAGGTACAGCGGCCCGGGCAGCCGCGGGTGGCCAGCATGGAAACGGCTGGCAGGCGTTTGGCGGCGCCGGCGGAGGGATAATATTTGTCCATCGGCAAGAGGTGGTAGGCCGGCATGGGCAGAGAATCCAAATCCTCGATGAGAATCTGATCGGGATTGTGGATGATTTTGCCAGCCTGGCGATAGGAGATGCCGCGAATTTCGGCGAAGGGCGTATGGGCGGCCAGGTCGGTGATCGTAATCTCGCCTTCGCCGCGAACGACGACATCGACGGCCGGTTCGGCGAGGGTTTCTTCCGGCAGGACCGTGGGGTGGACCCCCCCCATCACCAGGCGGCAAGCGGGCCACAGGCGGCGGGCCTGACGGGCGATTTCGAGGGCGTTGCTGATGATGGGAGTGGTGGCGGTGATGCCCACCAGATCAAAATGGCCAAGCTGGGCGAGAGAGTTTGCGATTTGATCCATGGGCAGACGTTCGGCATGAGCGTCACAGATGAGTACCTGATGGCCGTGCTTTTCCAGCACGGAAGCCATCCAGGCCAAGCCCAGCGGGGGCATGACACAGGCGATATTTTTCCAGACGTTTCCATCGCGTTTTACCCAGGGGGGATTGACAAACAAGATACGCATCATTCGGTCCTTTCCGTCCAGCATGTCCTTATTGCAACACCCATCCCATCGGAAAACGAAAAGACCGACTAAACGCTATGATGGAACTAATCGTTACAACCGTGCAGAACCGCTGAAAACGACTCTTTTGGAGAAAATAAAAACCGGAGGTGTGTTTTTATCGGACCTGGCCAGCCCAGGCAGATCATATTGCCCATCGATAAAGAATTAGAGCGAATCAGGCCGATAACGAAAGGGATATGCCTGATTTAACCGACAGAAAGTACCTGATCCCGGTGGTTGTGATTACCCTAGGGCTGTACGTTTGCGGACTGAGCAGCCAGTATAAGCCGACGCCGGACAGCAGCGAATATGTAGGGACGGCTAAATCGCTGGTACAGGGGCAGGGTTTGCAGTTCAACCATGTCCGCGGGAGTATATTTCCTCCCCTGTTTGCCTTGTCGATGGCGGGGGTAACCAGACTGCTGGGGCAGGACGAATTGCCGATCCTGGCGATGAAACTACTGGAAGCGGTGCTGGCGGTTTTGCTGGCGGTCGGGACCTGGCGGCTGGCCAGGAAATTTGTCTCGGCCAACCTGGCCAGGGTGACGGGCGTTTTGGTGCTGACCAATATTACGGTATTTCAGCATACGATGTATATTCTGTCAGATATGCTGTATGCGTGCCTGACGGTCTGGTCGATTGTGCTGCTGGAAGAGAGCCAGACCGATGGGAAAGGAAAGTGGATCGGCGGTTTGCTGCTGGCGAGTCTGGCCTGGCTCACCCGATCGGTTGGATTGACCCTGGCAGGAGCCATTTTTGTGTGGCTGCTGACCAGTACCCGAACCAAACCTGGCTGGCGAAAATATGCCCTAGCCGTCCTTGCGCCGGTGTTTGTCGCGCTGCCGTGGCTCTGGTGGAGGCTGTCGTTCCCGACGGGGGGTGTAGGGTACATGGAATACTGGATGGAAATAACCGGTGAGAAGACGCTGGTCGGGATTCTCGTGAATCGGCTCAGCGAAATGGTGCCCATTGTCCTGATGAGGATAACGCAAATCGTACTGAATATTGAAAGCGGGCAGTTCAACTGGTACTTCATAATACCCGTGATGATGGTTATCCTGACGGGATATGCCGGTTCCTGGCGGAAGAAGCCGCGGCTGCTGTCATGGTACCTGTTGTTGTATATGGCGGTTATGAGTGTCTGGTTCGATCAGGGGACGCGATTCTACCTGCCGGTGCTGCCGGGGTTATTGATTTTCGCGGTGCTGGGGCTGGACACCTTGCGGCTGAAACTTACGGCACTTTCCGACATTCGAAAGGAGATCTTCACCGTTTTGGGATTGCTGGTTATGTGCCTACCGCTGTGGGCGGGTATTTTTTCCGGCGGCCGGATGGCACCGATGGAACTGGTACGGACCGGAGGTATTTATTGTTTGCCGGCCCTGGTTGTACTGGTGCTGATGCTAAGCAATCGTATTACCCGGATATCCCGTACCGCGATACGGCAGATTGCCGTCCTTGGTTTTCTGGGCCTGTATGTTCTGATCCAATGGGGATATACCGGGACTTATGCCCTGCTGGAGCACCGTGTTCTTCGCAGCCGCGAACCCATGTTCATGGGATACCAGAGGTATTATCAGATGGGGTTATGGCTGAAAGAGCACCGGGATATCCCCGCACCAGTCCTTTGCAGAAACTCATCCATCGTGCACCTGGTATCCGGTCAAATCACGTGCCAACCCCAATTGACCGCCCTGGGGAATTACCAGATGTTCCAATCCGGACAGGCAAAATCGTTGCTGGTACTGCGTCAACCCGAATTGGCCGGCCCGAATTATGGGACCGATCTGGAAATAGTTCTGATTCAACAACTGCTCGATGCCTATGGGGACCATTTCAGGATGATAAGCCTGCCTGACAACGAACGCACATACCTGGTTTACGAGTATGCGGGAAAGGGAAGCGGCCGGGTCGGCCCATTTTGATGCGCATGTTTTTACGGGGCGAATGACCGGGGCAGGTTATTTCAGTTTAAGC